>DAOVUR010000054.1 GCA_030632465.1 bacterium
CGGTGCGCTATGGGTTTTGACATGGATTTACAGGATTTACAGGATTCTCTACGGTGCGGTGCGCTATGGAAAGATTTTTTACTGTAGACTGAGGACCGTAGACTGTAGACTGTTTTTAACTGTGCGCTATATTGCTCCCTCGGAGGTGTCGCGCTACCTAAGGGAAGTGGGAAAAACGGTGCGTGATAAGTAGGGTAATTGATGTTTTTGTTTTGTTGAAGAATGACTATTTATGACTGACAACTAGATATAAGGAATTAAATAATGAGCAAAGAATTTATAGATGATAATTTCATGCTAGATACAAAAGAGGCGCAGAGACTTTACCATGACTATGCGGAAAGTATGCCGATTCTTGATTATCATTGTCATTTGAATCCAGAAGAAGTTCTTGAAGATAAGCGTTGGGATAATATTACACAGATCTGGCTTTATGGTGATCATTATAAGTGGCGCGTAATGCGTTCTAATGGAGTTGATGAACATTTCTGTACTGGTGATGCAACTGATCGTGAAAAATTTGATAAGTTTGCAGAGACTATGCCATACCTGCTTCGTAACCCCATGTACCACTGGTCGCACCTTGAGTTAACAAGATATTTCGGAATCGGTGATAAGCTTTTATCGCCAGCTACTGCTGATGAAATTTGGGAGCGTACAAAGGAGCGCTTGGCTACACCTGAACTCTCCGCTAGAGGATTAATGAAATCAAGTAATGTTGAGATGGTCTGCACAACAGATGATCCTATAGATACGTTAGATTCACATAAGGGTGTCGCGGCAGATGAGGGATTTGATATTAAGATGCTACCTACTTGGCGGCCAGATAAAGGTATGGCGGTTGAAGATAGCGCGCTCTTTAACGGTTGGGTTGATAAGCTGGCTGAAAGAGCTGATGTTGAAGTTGTCGATTATAAATCGTTTATGGTGGCTATGCGTAATAGGCATGACTATTTCCACGCTAACGGTTGCCGTCTTTCTGATCATGGACTAGAAACTGTCTTTGCTGATGAGTGTACGCCAGCAGAAATGGCGTCTATTTTTGATACTGTTCGTAGTGGTCAGGAATTATCTATAGCTGATATTGCGAAATTCAAGTCTGGTATGATGCTGGAGTTTGGGCGTATGGATGCTGAGAAAAACTGGGTTCAGCAGATCCATTATGGTGCATTAAGAAATAATAATAGTGCTATGTTTGAAAGTAGGGGCGCTGATATAGGGTTTGATAGTATTGGTGATCTTCCTGTAGCTGCAGCCTTATCGAAATTCATGGATAGATTGAATGATGATGGTATGTTACCGAAGACAATTATTTACACCTTGAATCCACGCGATAACGAGGTGCTTGCATCTATGATTGGCAATTTTCAGGGCGATGGTATTGCTGGTAAGATTCAGTTTGGTAGTGGCTGGTGGGTTAATGATCAGAAGGACGGCATGGAACGTCAGATGGAGGCGCTATCACAGATGGGATTATTAAGTCGCTTTGTTGGAATGCTGACTGATAGTAGATCATTCTTATCCTATACAAGGCATGAATATTTCCGGCGTATTCTTTGTAATATGCTTGGTAATGATATGAAGGGCGGCCTTATCCCGTCGGACTTCGATCTGGTTGGGCGGATGGTGGGTGATATCTGCTATAGTAATGCTAAGAACTATTTTGGCGTGTAATCAGGCGTAGCTCAAAGCTAAAATATCAGTTTTTATGATTCACTACTCTTGCTCTTATCGGCTATCTCAAGGCCCCTGATGTATCTAAACTGTTGCTGAGCTCAGCTATTTGATGTAAAAGCTTTTTCCTCGTAGTATTGGCTCTATGTTAAAGAAGGTTGCTACTGTTTGTGCGACATCAAAGAAACCTTTTCTTATACCGAGATTTATGGCTGGCGAGTTTTTGCGATATGAGAGTATAGGAACATATTCTCTTGTGTGGTCTGTTCCTTTGAATGTTGGGTCATTGCCATGGTCGGCACTTATCATCAGTAAATCATCATGGCTCAGTAGTGGAATTAGCTCTGTCAGGTATGCGTCAACATCTTCGAGGGCTTTTGCGTATCCTGCTGGGTCGCGTCTATGGCCGTAGAGCATGTCGAAGTCGATAAAGTTGACGAATATGAACCCAGGTTGTCCATCTTTGATTAGGGTTAGTAGATCAGCCATGGCTACTTTGTTAGTTTCTGAGTGGCAGACTTTAGTCATGCCTTGATGGTCAAAGATATCGTCTATCTTGCCTACTGTGGTCACTTCTACTCCCTGCTCACTCAGTAGGGTAAGAACTGTTTTTTCTGGAATCGGGTATGAGTAGTCTTTGCGATTATTAGTACGGGTGAATGCGCCGGGCTTGCCGATATAGGGTCGTGCTATTACGCGACCGATATATAGTGGGTTGCATAGCTCTCGCGCTATTTCGCATGCTTTATAAATTTCTTCTAGCGGTATGATATCTTCGTGGGCGGCAAGTTGGAATACGGAGTCACCACTGGTATAGACAATCCAACACCCCTCGCGCATCTGCTGTTCGCCCAGCTCGGCAATGATTTTTGTGCCACTGGCAGCGCAGTTTGCTATAACTTTGCGCCCTGTACGCTCTTCAAATTCGGCGATAAGTTCGGGGGGGAACGATGGAGCTTCTGATGGCATGATCGGGAATCCGTTATCGAGTTGTAGTCCAGCCATCTCCCAGTGTCCAGTAGTGGTGTCTTTGCCTTGCGATACCTCTTGTAGTGCGCCAAACGATGCAATAGGTTGATCTGTGGTGGTTACGCCTTGGATTGGTTTGCCAGTTGGTAGAATAGGTGGGATATTCCCTAGTCCCATCTTTTCTAACATGGGAAGTTTGATGCCACCTGCAGCAGTTGCAAGATTTGCGAAAGTATTTGACCCTGTATCATCATAGCTTGCGGCGTCGGGAGCTTCGCCGATGCCCGCGGAATCTAGTACGATAAGAATTGCTCTGCGTTCTTTGTGTGGTGTTGTCTTCATGATCTGTATTGTTGTGCGTAACTGTGGGAATGTCAATGATGATTCAATGGTTAGGGAGAATCGAAAGAGATGATTGCATGCCTCGGCATAGCAAGCGAAGCGCAAAGACTGGTCCCCAGGCAAAAGCGACGGTGTAGTGTTGCCTGTCCCCAGGCAAAAGCGACGGTGTAGTGTTGCCTGTCCCCAGGCAAAAGCGACGGGCGCAGCCATAGGCGTGGTTGTAACCTCGAGCTTCCCTGCGGGAAGGATTGGCCGAGACGGCCAACGCTACACAAAAAGCAGTGTAAATGAATAGTTTTGCAAGAGGTTGAAAAGTTGAAATTATTAAAGGCTTGAAGGGATAAGCAGGCTCGGAGGCCTGCTTTACTGGGTTGGTGAAATGATTATGATATTGGTGGATTGACATGTGGATGATGCAAATGATACAAGACATGGCTTTTATATGTAGGGGAATTGAAATGAGATATATCTGTTTTTTATTAATATTTGTAGTGGTAGGGCAGGCTGTTGCGGAATCTGCTACTAATAGCTGGTCTAGTAGTGTTGGTTTTGGTTTGAACTTATCGCGTGCAACAGCTGATACAACACAGTTGAATGGTGATTTCTCGTTAAGTCATAAAACGGAAGATCATGAGTTTTTGCACACATTGATTGCGGTTTACGGTGAAACGGATGAGAATGTCTCTGAGAACAATGTTAATGCACTTCTGCAGTGGAATCAGATCCTTGCAAGTGATAATTATCTCTACGGTAATTCGACTTTTCGATATGATGATATAGCTAATATTGATTATCGGCTCCTGGCTGGTGTAGGTGCGGGTTATTATCTTGTGCACAAGGACGATATGGTTGTTGCAGTCGAGACAGGGCCGAGTTATCTAGTTGAAAGATTAAGGGTTATTAATGATTCGGTAGATGGGGTTGCTGCAGGATATCAGGGTGAAGAGGAAGATGAGTTTATGTGGCGTTTTTCGCAGCGTTATAAGCAGACGGCAGGTAATGCTTCTAAGCTTTGGGAGTCAATTGAATATCTTGTCGGGGTGGGTGATACGGACCGCTATTTCTTGAATGCTCAGGTTGGTGTCGATGTTCCTATAAACTCCCATTTTGATCTGCGATTATCGATTATTGATAAGTACGATAGTCAACCTGCCCCAGATGCAGAGGCGAATGACCTCTCTATGCGGGTTGCGCTTATTTACCGACTTCTTGGTAAGTAAGATATTCCGTGCAGTAGATCAGCACTCCGATGCTGATTCAGAACAGCTATGGAAAGCTGTTTTACTTGGTTGTTGATAGTTTAGTTTTTTCATGATTCATAGTTCTATGTTTTCATCGGTATCCTTTTAGTATTGCTGCTCTACGGTGCTACCTCGCGGAGATAGGTAGCAACTGCTACTTGATAGTGAAATAGCATTGTTGTGATTTGACAATTGGTAGTAGCATTGCTACTATTAATGTTAATTATGACTGATAAATATCATTTGATTGTAGAGCAAGGGCCTGATAAAGATCGAAAGATTGTTATTGACCCCAGTGGCTCCCGTCTAGGGAGATCGTCCAATAATGATATAGCCTTAAATGATCCGGCTTTATCGCGCTATAATAATCGCTTTTTCTTTAAGCCTGACGAAGGCTTGTGGATATCAGATTTAGCTAGTGCGAATAAGACACTGGTTAATAATCAGCCTATTAAGGAGATCCGTCTTAAGATTGGTGATCGGATTCTTGCTGGCGAGACAACATTATGTGTTATTAGTGATAGCATTGATGGCGGTAGTGGCGGCGCTGCGTTACCAGTTGTAGATTTAGGTTTTAAATCTAAGCCTGGCGGTCAGCCTAAAAAGAAGAAGTCTAACGTTCATATTCCTATAATCATTGTATTTGCAGTTGTTGCTCTATTTGGTTGGGGTAGCAAGCTGATAAAAGATAGCATAAAAAGCAGCTCTGCGGTTGTTGCTGAAAAAGTAGTTGAGACATTAGAGATAACTTATGAGAAGGTCGTTGCTGATAAAGATAACATCTTTCGTTATCAGTTACAGCTGGATGCTAACAGAATGCTCTCGGTCCAGATTGATGATCTAGTGAATAAGCGCCATATCCGCAAAGAGAGTGAAGTTAGTAGCGAATATATAGATGATCTGATTCGTGTATTACGTGACTCGGGATTCTATAGTTTATCCGAGCAGTATCAGGGTATTCAGCCTGACATTTACAATCTATGGGATTTAACTATTACGGTAGGTAGAAAGACTTCTCGCACAAGAGTGCTTAATCGTGTTGAACCAGAAATATTTAGAGCGGTCAGGGAGACACTGGAAGAGGCAGGAAAAAATGAGCTTGGCTTATGGGCAATTGAACTCTCGGCCGAAAAATTGATTGAGATGGATAATGTTGCCAGCCTCTTGGGTAAGAAACTTGATGATGAGCGTGATGACACAATAAATCAAGATAACCGTAAGAAGTTGCTCGATATAGAAAGCCAAATAGAGAAATGATGAATAAGAAATTAACAACTTATATCAGGCATATATTTTGCATGTGGCTATTCGCCTGTGTAGTTGCCGCTACTATTGCTTTTGTGCCGACAGTAGCAGAGTCGGGAACAGAAACAGGAGTCTTGCGAGAATTGCATGTTGTCACTATTCCGGCTGGTGCAGCAGTTTTTATTGATGGCAACAGCAGAGGCAGAACACCTATTACTGTATCGTTGCCTGATGCAAAGGCGCATTTACTAGATATCACCAAAAATGGATATAGTAGTATTAGGCGGACAGTTATTGTTGGTGATGGCCAGAAGGTTTCTATAGATATATCCCTTGATGTTGTCTTAGGTTTGGCATTGATAAGGTCTACACCAGTTACGGCAAGTATAAAAATTGACGGTATTGATCGTGGTAAGACGCCACTAGTAGTTACAGATCTACCTGTTGGTAGTTACAGTGTTCATGTTACCGCCCCAGGATATTTAAAAAAAGATCTACAACTTGTCATGAAGGATAGGACTCCTGTTGAAGTAAATGCTGAATTAGTTTCTGATGCAGCAGGCTTAACTATTGCATCAACACCAGCAGGTGCATCTGTTATTATAAATGGGGCAGTTCATGGTGTAACACCTTGTGATCTTGCGCGGATACCTAGTGGTGAGTGCAATCTTGTGGTAAAGCTTGATGGATATGCTGAATATAAGCAGATGCTCAGGCTTGTTGCCGGCAGAAGTGAGGATTTGAATATAACTCTCAATGGCATGCCGTCATCGCTTAGAATTGTTACTATGCCGGTATCAGCCAAAATCTATGTTAATGACCAGTTTAAGGGAGAAGCTCCATGTAGCATGAAGAATCTTGGGCCTGGCAGTTACAAGGTGCGAGTAGAGCTTAAAGGGCATGACTTGATCGAGAGGAGTATAGAGCTTAAGCGTGGAGATAAACTTATTGAAGAGTTTAAACTGGTTCCTAATGTAGGCTCACTTGAAATTACAACAGAGCCAGCTAGCGCTAAAGTGTTTATTGACGGCAAGTGGTTAGGTTTCACAACCTCTAAGCCTGACCAGACAGATGAGGTTTCTGAAACACTTATCCTTACAGGGATATCATCCGGCAGCCATAAGTTAAGGGTGTTTGTGAAGGGATACTACCTAAAAGAATCAACTATTAATATCGAGCGTGATAAGACTGCGATAGAGTATGTGGTTCTAGAACGACGTTTTATGCCAAATTGTGAAGTTAGAACAGCGACAGAAGTTTATCGAGGTGTGTTGATTCAGGTTGATCCTTCAGGTAATATAAAGCTTGAAGTTAACCCCGGCATCATGAAGGTTATCCGTGCTGACGACACGGTGTCGCGCAGACCGTTGCGTAAAGAAGATCTTAAATAAAAAAGAAGATGTTGGATATCAGATTTGGCTTCGGTATTCATCTCACATTGAGGGCATTTCGGCTCCGCTCAATGACCTCAATGCGTAACTACGCCCGGGTGGTTTTATATGCTAGGTAGGTGAGTTCCCTGAGCGGAGCCGAAGGGCCGGAGCACACGGTCTGCTACTCAATGACCTTGTAGCTGGTGACAGTTAGTATGTTATCTTGAAGTCTATAAAATCAGCCTTGATTTTGAACTTTGTTGTCAGCATCTTTCCTAACGCTTTTACTCCGAATGTCTCTGTAGCATAGTGCCCAGCAAAGATGACGTTAATTTCATACTCTGCGGCGAGGTTATATCCCTGTAATGTTGGTTCGCCAGATATATAGACATCGATATTTTTCTGGCCAGCTTCTGCAACTTCAGCTGATGCGCCGCCTGAAACAACAGCTACGGTACGTACGGTTTTCTTGCCGAAGTCCATCGTCTGTAGTTTGTTCTGCATAAGTTTTTCGATCTGTTGTTTGAACTTGCTGTACGGCATGGCTTTGGGTAGTTTGCCTGTAAATCCTATTGTTGATTCGCCATACTGTCCAAATGGAGTCATATCTTGCAGTTTAAGTGCCTTGCATATCTGTGCATTGTTTCCGTAGCGTGGATGTGCATCAAGAGGGAGGTGTGCGGCATAGAGTGCTATGTCATGCTCCATCAGATATGAGATGCGCTTATAGTTAAGATCGGTGATATACTTGAGTGAGTCGCCCCAGCTTATGCCGTGGTGACATATCACCATGTTGGCGCCTTGTGCGTGTGCTGCTTCGAAGAACTCTAGGGAGGCATCAACACCACAGGCAATACGTTTTACGTCACCGCTGTTTCCGACTTGCAGGCCATTATTGGAGTAATCGGTAAATTTCTCAAGTTTAAGTAGATTGTCTAAGTGCGCTTTTATTTTATTAAGTTTCATGTGATCAAGTCCTGATTTAAAGTTGTTTTGCATTTAATCTTCAACGTAGGTCCCTGAGCGAAGCCGAAGGGCCGGTGGTTCCTCGCTTAAGGTTTAGTGTTCATTGTTTAAAGTTATGGTTTCATATTTTTCGATGGAAGACAAGGTGCTTATAGTGTAGTTGTAGTATGGGTATCTGCTTGGTAGTTTGCTGCATCATAAGCTGTAGGGCCGGAATGGCTGAGGTACGATGCCTTCCAGCCAGGACCGGCGTGAAGGTCTCGCAAGCTCAACCGTTCTCGCCCTACAATAAATAGATATCTCGCGGCTTACCTCGAAAAGATTCACTTTAATACAGTTACCTGTTCCTTATATTCCGGCAACGACTCAAAGAGCTTGGCGAAGGCTGAAGTTACTATTATCTCGATGGGCTGTTTGTCAGGGATAAAGAGGGCGCAACAGTCAGGCGTATGCTTTAGTGCTGCTAGTCCAGCATCGGGGCCAAGAACGAATAGGGCGGTGGACATGGCGTCAGTTTCTACTGCGGTTGATGAGAGAACAGTTGTGCCGGCCATTCCTGTAACGGGCTTACCTGTGCGTGGATCAATGATATGTGCGTAACGCTTGCCGTCAATATATTCGAACCTTTCGTAATTGCCGGAGGTTGCAAGCGCCATACCTGATGGTAGTTTTAATTTACCTATGAGTTCGTTTTTGTCGAAAGGGTTACGTACACCAATAGTCCAGGGGCGATTGGGGGTTGCCTTGCCGTAGACGCGTAGGTTACCACCGATATTGACGATATAGTTTTTGAGGTTTAGTTTTTGTAGTTCATCGTAGCAGATGTCAACAGCATAACCTTTGGCGATACCACCGAGGTCTATATTGGCTTTAGGTGATATAAGGCGGGCGCTACTGTTGGAGATAACGATGTTTTGATAGCCTGTTGCTTTAAGGGCATTATCAATTGTCTCTTGTTCTGGCAATACGGAAATATGTTCCTTTGTATTAAAGCCCCATAACTTGACTAGGTCAGAGACTGTTGGATCAAATGCGCCATTGCTGATTTTTGCATATTTTATGCTTAGTTGTAGTGACTCTTTTGTGTCTGTCTCTAGTTTTGTCCATGCGCCTTGTGCGCTGTTTAGTTTTGAAAGGTTACTGGTTGGCGAGAAGATGCTTAGGTCAGCATTAAGGCGGTCGGTGGTGTTGATGCATGCTTGCAGAGCTTGCTCTATCTTTGCGGTGTCAGGTGCGGCAATGGTAACTGTTGCAACTGTGCCCATGGTTGGCCATGTGCGGTTTATTGTCGCTTGCTCTTTCTTGGTACAGCCGATAAACGTTAATATGAAGAATAGTAGCAGTATTGTTGTTTTGTGATATTTCATTTGAGCAGTATGTAGCTAACGTAGTTAATATACAAGGAAATCAAATTTAGTTTATGTGTGATGACTTAGCCTTGTTGAAATGGAGGGCAGTTCTAAATAATTTCAAGGATTGATTCTGTTGGACGACCAACTCTAGCGTTATCGCCATTTATTACAATAGGACGTTCAATCAATATGGGGTACTCAACCATCTGCTTGATTACATCTTTTTCTGTTTCAGCCATCTCTATACCGAGTTTTGCGTATTCACCCTTGCGTACGAATTGTGATGGCTTAAGCCCAAGTTTAGATGCGATTTGCTCAAGTTTGTCTGCTGATAATGGAGTTTTA
>DAOVUR010000281.1 GCA_030632465.1 bacterium
TAACTCTGAGCATTTTTCTGTGGTTGTCAGCCATTCGGAAAAGTCTACTGAATAATTGTATCTATCTTTAGGGGTTAAGGTAATCTCTACTTCACTATTTGCGGTCATTGAATTTTCCAAACATTTTTGTTTCAGGATTTCTTGATAAACTTGTTCATTACAAAAATTACCAATATCATTGTGCATGTCAAAAGCAAAACCTGTTACAGCTTTATCAATAGCATGAAATTCATCCTGTATTTTGCAGATAATATCTTTTTTATATGTTATTCCCATAATAATATCTTTTTATAAATGATTCTGTCACCAATGATTCTGTCACATTGCATTAACACGGTAAAGTATCTCATTAGGGATTAGTGCATTTTTAGTAATTTCATCGTCTGTAAGAAAGTCGGCGGGCCTAACTTCTGTTACTTGCCAGTTGCCGTTCTCTTGCAGAATTTGTGGATAGTCTTTTCCGTAGATACGGCAGTAGAGTGTGGAGCCGAATCGTTGTCGTTTTTCGCGTGGGTCTTCTATGGATAGATCTTCGTCTGTTGTATCGAGTGCGTGTGCAATGGGGGCTTGGATAATGCCCCAGCCACCAGGTTTTAGGATACGGCTGAGTTCATTCATGGCTTTAAGGTGATCTGGCACTTGTTGTAAGACGTGGTTGCAGAGTATAATATCAAAATAGTTGTCTGGAAAGTCTATCTGCGTGACGTCTAGTTTGATGGCGTTAAATTCGGCGAAGTCTTCTGGGTATAATGAGCCGCAGGTGAATTCTGGGGTTTGGCGGGATAGCCAGCGGGCGAGAATATCATCAGGTGCGATATGGAGTAGTTTTGTTTGGGGTGCTGATGTCGATAGCTCTTTGTCAAGATAAAGGCGAAGAAGGCGGGAGCGGTCACTGGATCCGCAGAATGGACACGCTGCGTTTTGACGCCGCGCTGTGCCAACAGCATTAAGTTTCTGTATTCGCTTTGAATGTGATCCGGCGGCACGAAAGCGATTAGCAGTCTGTTGGCAGTATATGCAATGGTAGCGGTCGCCGCGATGAATATTGCGGAATATACTATTGCGAATCTTTTTAAATACTGACATACGAGCCTCTATATTTTTCAAGTTGCTGGCAGTCTAGTCTTTTCGGGTATGCATGCACAAATAAAAAATAGAGCCTTCGGATAGCTTATATTATTTTATTAGTGAAGTATGTTAGGGGGTTCGTTATGGTATTGGCATGCATAAGTATAAGAAACATATTAAACATAATGGGAATAGGCGTAATCCTGTGACTCTGCTGGCTGGGATTGTGAAGTCTGTTTTTAATGAGCAACAGGGAAGAGTTATCATTGCTATTGGTGGACCGGGCGGTACAGGGAAGTCTATGTTGGCTGTTGCATTGGCTAGTGAGTTGACTGATGCGACTGTGCTTACGCTTGATGATTACAAGACTGCACGGGAGCTACGAGCGAGTAAGAGTATTTATGGGCCACATCCGGAAGCTAATGAGATCGCGTTAATTCGTACTCATCTGGAGTCTATTAAGCTTGGGAACTCTTTTGATAAGCCGATCTACTGTTCGGAGGCAGGTGCTGCGAGTGGTGTGGAGGAGTTTAGTCCATCAAGGTTCACTATTGTGGATGGCGAAATCTCTACGTACAAGGAATTTCGTGATTTAGTTGATTTTTCGATCTTTGTGGATTCTGACTGGCAGACGCAGCTTAACACGAGAATAGAGCGCGATATAGAGAAGCGTAACTATTCGACCGATAAGGCTATTGCTACTTTTTTACATAGTAATTTACGTGAGTTTACTGAGTATGGTGCGGATAGTAAGCGTTGGGCTGATGTTCATCTATATTGTCACGATGATTATCGGCTGGAGATAGAGTCGATTGCCGAAGAGCATTATTCTCACTTTGATGCTTTGCTAGGTGCTGAAATGGTGCCGTTGGATCTGGGTGGATTGGTAGTGCCGGTGGTGACGCCTTTTGATGCTGAGCTAAAAATTGATGAGAAGGCGTTGATAGCGCATCTGGAGTTTCTGGCGTCGCATGGTGTTGCGCGCATTATGGTTAATGGTACCGCAGCAGAGTTCTTTTCGCTTCTGCCGGAAGAAAGAAAGTTGCTGCTTACGATTGCGACACGCTATTTCCCTGGGTTGATCTTCTTTAATACGAGTAGTGATAGTTTGGCGCAGGCTAAGCTGGCGGCACACTGGGCGGAGGATTATGGCGCGGACGCAATTATTGCAATGCCTCCGTACTATTATGCTGATGCTGCAGAGCAGAAGCTGGTCGATTTCTTTAATGAGCTTGCGGAGTCGGTAGAGTTGCCGATGTTACTTTATAATTTTGTTAA
>DAOVUR010000149.1 GCA_030632465.1 bacterium
GGAATTGTAGGGCCTGAATGGCCCGCATCGCTTTGCGAAGCAATGCGGGCAGGTTGAGTGAAGCGACTCCTTCCGGCCATGTGTGGTGGGTTGTTTTTTGATTTGGAAATTGGCTGTTGAATGTTGGCTATTGGATATTGACAAAAGACTAGTACTCGTACTCGTAATCCTACTCGTAACCCGCCTGCAACGACTGTGTCGCGTCTTTTTACTTGGATGTTCATAGTTGGTTGTTGGTTTTTGCTTTGTAGTTGTGATGTGTAGATCAGCACTCCGACCAGTCACGGCGTAGACAAAGTCGAAGACGGATGCTGGTTTAAGGACAGCTTTGGAAAGCTGTTTTACTGGCTAAAATGTCCTTATTTAGTAAAAAATATTGTCATTACTGTAAGGACGGGTGGCAAGAAAACATGCTAATAATGTCTATGGATAAGATAAGACCTTTTATCGTAGAAATATAGTTGACAAGATGCGCATAATAAGGGATTATAGGGATTAGTTAAAGGGATTAGGGGGACAGCGTTTTGTGCGTGTAGCTAAATATGGGTATTTTTTATGACGGATATATTAGAGAAAAAATATAAAAATGCTTCTCAGCTGACTGTGGAGAAAATAAAAAGACTGATCTCCAGAAGCTATGATGTCGGGGATGTTCTTCCTGCGCATCGTGAGTTAGCTGCACAGCTTTCGGTTGGGCACGCCACGGTGACAAAAGCCATGAAAACTCTTTCTGCGCAACTAATAGTGAACCCCGTTCGCAGCAAGGGGACGGTTGTTTTACGGCGCCCAAGTAGTGAGGTCCCCGCCTTGTCACAAATCGCATATATTCCTAAAAGCGGGTTGAGCGCGCTTTTTGTTGGTTATAGAGGGCAGATGCTATCCGGTCTTGGAAGTAAGATGGATGAGTATGGTATGAATCTTGTGTTGTTTCCTAATAAGCATAAGTATCGTGGTGCCGCACCTATGGAAGAGGTTATAACTGTCGCGGATGCTCTTGTGTTGGAGGGGATAACGGATGTTGACGTTGTAGATGACTACATTGCTATGGGGTTGCCGATTGTTTGTATGGATCATTATTCGCAGGTTTCCGGTGTTGACACTGTTGTGTGTGATAATTTTGGTGCTGGGCATAGAGTGGTTAAGCATCTTGCTGAACTAGGGCATCGACATTTGTCATATGTACGTCAATCGCCATATGTATCACGTGATTCTGATAATGTAGAGCGTTTGGCGGCTTTTGAAAAAGCTGTTATAGAGTTGCAGTTAACCTGTGGCCCGATATTTAGTGTGAATAGTAATAATGCTTCGGAGTGTGATGCGGTGGGGGATTCTATTGTTGATATGCTGCAATCTTCAAAAAATCCACCAACAGCAATTGTTGTAGCTGATGAAGCAACGGCAGAGTGGTTACTTGGTGCGTGCCGCAAGGCTGGCATCAAGGTGCCGCGTGATTTATCTATTGCGGTGATTGCTCAGTGCGAGTATGGCGGGTTGCGTAATGTTAACTATATTTCAGGATGTGTTATGGGGTTTCAAGAAATGGGCATCAAAGCTATAGAAACATTAAAGCGTAGATGTCAGGAGCCTAAGGCTGATCCATTTCTTGTTCGAGTAGGCTTTGAGTTTGTTGAAGGATATACATGTAGAGCAGTTAATAATTAATAGTGAATAGTTAATAATAAATAGTGAATCATGCCGACACCTTGCTGTCAGGCAGATAAATAGTTAAAAAAGGAGTTAGTGATGAAGAAGTTGATTGGTATGTTTTTGTTTGTTGGACTATGTATGGTATGTGTATCGTCTTTAGTTACCGCGGCTGATATAGCTAGTGATACCTTTGATAGTGTGTCCAGTACAACTGGTATAGACGGCACTGATTGGGGCATTACAACAACGTATAGTGGTGGCGAGTTTACGCCCTCTGCTGATATAGCAAATAAACTTAGGTTGTTATCAGACGGAACATTAACGGCAGGTACTTATTGGATGAAAGCTGTAATTAAACATCCAACTGATGGTGGTGTTAATAATGCGCATTTTTTGGGAATTCAAGATCTTTGGGGGGGGGGCATAATAATGGGGTACGACAGGTGGGACGATACATTCAGTATAAGATTTAATACCAATGTAATATTCACTGCGGTAGGATTTGATGCGGATTCGCACACTATGATTGCTAAACTTGTGCTGACTGACGTTACAAACGGTTTTGTGTCAGCGTGGATTGATCCTGATTTTGGGCAAGAGGAGGGGTTAAATGATAGTGCTAAATTTGTGACAAATGCTGTTTATGCAGAGTCTACTTACAGTATTAAATACGTAAAGGTAACTTACGATGTAGGTAGTGGCGGCTCCTTTGATGAATTTTTATTAAGTGATGTATCTCCTTTTCCGGCACCACTACCGCCGGCAATCGTGTATAGCACCAATACATTCCATGAAGCAACAGTAAGTGATGGCACAATTGATACCGAGATTATCATAGATGCTGTCGGTGGTGTAAATTTCTCTAATACTTTCTCTACTGCAGATGTTACGGTGAACAATCTTCCGTCTAATTTAAGTGCTGTGTTTACCTATTCTAACAGTACCAGAGTTGTTGCGAGCCTGACTGGCTCTGCTGATAATCACCTTGCGATAAATAGCATTACTGATCTTACGTTTGTTTTCAAAGATAGTGCATTTACCAATAATGATGCTAGCGCAGTTGGCGATAGCTCTAATGGGGTTTTACGAATTGATTTTACGGACTCTCAGCCTGATCCGGTACTCACATATACCGGTACGACATTCGCTGAGTCGGCATCGAACGATGGTAGCATAACAGATACATTTACAATTGATGTGGCGCATGATTATTTTGTTGGTGCGATAAGTAGCGACTTTGTGGCACTGGGTTATGTTGCGGTTAGTAATGTTCCTGGCGGCTTGACTGTTGTCTTGACCAAGGCAGACACAAATACGCTGACCGCATCTATGACAGGTAATGCGTCGGCTCATAATGCGTCTGATGGTATTTCTGATCTTGAATTTCATTTTAAAGATGCTTCACTGGTCGGTGGCAGCGCAACAAATTTGACAAACGGGCGTAAGACTGACTTATCGGTAACGTTTGATAATCCAGAGTTGGCATGGAGTGGTAGTTTTGTTGAAGCATTTGCTAACGATGGTTCTATTGATAGTAGTTCTACTGTAACGGCAACATTGACCGGTGATGTATTTGCCGGGACTGCGGGTAGTGCAATAACAGCATTTACGCAGGCAAGCATTCCTTTAGGATTAACAGCCGTTGTAACCAAGACAAGTGATACCGTGGCAACTGTTACCTTGACTGGCAATGCTGATAGTCATGCCGCAATAGATAATGCATCTGACCTAGAAATTGCATTTGGTGATGCTGCATTTACAGCTAGTACAGCAATAGTGGTTACTAATGCGACAAAGTCTGATATTGCGGTGAGTTTTGATGATCCAGGAGTGGTTTACTATGTTTCTGAAACAGGGGATGATGCCAATGATGGTCTTGCGACGGGAACTCCACTGGCAACAATTACCAATGCTGTGGCGAAGTCTGTGGATGGAGGTGTTATTGAGATTATGTCTGGTACGTTAACAGAAAGCAGTATTGTGATTAACGGCATGCGCTTAACCATTCGTGGTCAGAGTGCTGGTACTACTACTATACAGGCTGCAGCAACAAAAGGCACGGCGGGCAATCGTATATTTACTCTTGAAGGAGTTTGTACAGTTCTTTTTGAAGATTTAACATTAAAGAATGGTGCAGTGGAAGGCAATGGTGGGGCTATCGATGATCCTATGGTTGGTTATAAAGACACTTATATAACTGTTCGTCGTTGCGTGTTTATTGATAATGTAGCTACCAATGGGAGTGGAGGTGCTATAGCTGTATATTCCGGTACATTATCTGTCGAGGATAGTCTTTTTGCTGATAACGAACTGTTAGGTGAAACGTCACAAAGTCGTGGTGGTGCGGTATGGAGTGCTACTTCTGTTGTGATGATTAGAAATACAACATTTTCTCGTAATATCATAATAGCAGGAGGAAACTATGTAGGTGGAGCGGCTATATATGCCCCGGCTGGTGGTAGAATTCATAATTGTACGTTTTACGGGAATGAAACAGAGGGACCCTTTGCAGAAGCTGCGATAAGAGGAATAGCGGGAATGGCAGTGGAATCATGCTTATTTGCTTCCAATACAATTAATGGTGTTGTTACTTCAGCGGATATAGTCTATGGCACGGTTTTTAATACGCTTTACGAGAGCACGAAAGACGTTACTGATTTGGGTGGAAATATTCAGACAAATAATGCAGGTATAAGTGTAACGCTGGCCGATAATGGTGGTGCGACCATGACGCACGCATTGTTGCCTGGCAGTCCAGCAATTGATGCGGGATCTAATCCGGATGATCTTGCTAATGATCAGCGCGGGGTTAAGTATGCTCGTGTATTTGGCGCTGCTGCAGATTGTGGAGCATTTGAATATGGGGCAGGACCAGCAGTAGGTTGGGCTATATTCATCTGGTAATAATGCAAATTAGGTATTTGCAGAACGAGGAAGAGTGGGGTTATCCATCTTTGTATTTTGCTTCTACTCCGTGATAAGTAAGCCAACGCTATAGCTGTATTACTGCAAAACATTTTATAGAATGGTGGAGATTGAAGGACTCTCTTTCAGGAGTTCTTCAAGTGGCTCTGTTAACTATTATGCATGAAGGAGAAAAGTTATGAAAAAAACAAAGAAACTTGTACTGACCTTGATGATTTTGGTTAGCATGGTATGCGTGCCGTCTTTAGTTACGGCGGCTGATATAGCCAGTGATACCTTTGATAGTGCCGCTAGTACAGCTGGTATAGACGGAACTGACTGGGGGGGCGTTACAACAACGTACAGTGCAGGATGGTTCGATCCTGATGCAAGTCTTACAACGGCACGTGCAATGACGGCTGGGGCATTATCGGCTGGAACATACTGGATGAAGGTTGTTTTAAAGCATCC
>DAOVUR010000118.1 GCA_030632465.1 bacterium
CTTGCCGTGCACCACATACAACAACAACAGAAAAATGCTCAACTAGCCTGCATAACTTATCTGCTAATATCCGTTTTTTATAATTCATACTGGAAATATAGTGATGCTATCATCAGATTTCAAGCCTTTTCTCATTCTCCGATAATTTTCACTAATACGCGTTTACGGCGTTTTCCATCAAACTCACCATAGAAGATACATTCCCATGGCCCAAAATCAAGTTTACCGTCAGTTACAGCCACAACCACTTCGCGCCCCATAATCGTACGCTTAAGATGCGCATCACCATTATCTTCAAATCCATTATGCGCATAGCGATCATACGGTTTTTCCGGAGCCAACTCTTCTAGCCAACGTTCAAAATCAGCATGTAGCCCAGACTCATTATCATTAATGAACACACTCGCAGTAATATGCATAGCATTAACCAAAACCATGCCTTCAGTCACACCACTCTCAGCAAGACACTCTTCCACATGAGGAGTTATATTAATAAACTCACGCCGCTTCTTAATATCAAACCATAACTCTTTTCTATAAGATTTCATTTTAAAAGAAGTTCCTAGTTATCAGTTTTTAGATGTCAGTTCTAATAATCAGCTTTACAGAGCTGATGCCATAACCTGCCCGCATTGCTTCGCAAAGCGATGCAGGCGGGCTATTCACTATTCACTATTAGTTATTCACTAACTACGTTCCTTAACTAACCATTTGCATATCACACAATTTCTTATAATGCGCATCTTTAGCAATAAGTTCATCATGTGTTCCACGCTCAACCACATTACCGCCATCCAGCAATAAAATCTGATCAGCATGCTTCACCGTACTAAGTCTATGCGCAATAGCAAATACTGTACGACCTTCCATAACTTTATTAATTGCATCTTGCACCAACCGTTCAGTAACAGTATCAAGCGCGCTAGTGGCTTCATCAAGAATCAAAATTGGCGGATTCTTTAGAATCGCACGAGCAATAGCAATACGTTGCCGCTCCCCGCCACTAAGTACAAATCCCTTTTCACCAACTACGCGTTCATAACCATCAGGATCAGAGGCAATAAACTCATGTGCATTCGCCATCTTAGCCGCAGCCTCTATCTCTTTCTGCGTGGCGCCTTTCGTACCGTAAGAAATATTATAAGCAATAGTATCATTAAAAAGAATTGTCTGTTGCGAAACAACACCTACTAAACGACGTAATGATGAAATTTCCATTTCCTTCAGATCAATTCCATCAATCAAAACCTTACCGTCGGTAGGATCATAAAAACGCGCCAAAATATTCGCCATCGTACTCTTGCCAGAACCAGTCTCACCAACCAGTGCCAACACACTACCAGCTGGAATATCCACATTGATATCGTTCAGAATAGATTTCCCATCCTCCTGATACTTAAAGTCAACATGATCAAAGATTATGCTCTTTTTGAATTCCTCAACCTTTATAGAATTAGCAGATTCCTCAACAACCTCATTCATATCAATCAGCTCAAATATTCTAGTAAGTGCAGCAGCACCTTTTTGCACGCCAGTATTAATACGCGCCAGCTGCTTGATCGGCTTATAGATTATAACAGCTGCCATTGCCACAGGAAGGATCTGATACCATTTAACACCATTGATAATACACACTATCGCAAAGGCCAACACCAACAACATTGCAACAGCTTCTACCAATGGACTCATCAAAAGCTCTGCCCGTAATGCTCGAATAATCTTACGGAAATACTGTCCATTCATTCCCTGAAATCGCGCATACTCTTCCGCTTCCATGTGAAAAGCCTTAACAGCCGTAATGCCTGTTAGATTCTCATGCATCCGCGAGACAAGATCAGAAATCCTCATTAAAGCGTGCCTAGTATAACGACGTACATATTTACCAAGCACAATAATAGGTACAATACATAGCGGGAAGAACAGACCTATACCACCCACAATACTTAATAGATTATTATCGGATGAGAAACTCACTGCAAAAATAACTGCAGCAATTATCTCTATTGGTGCACGTACTACATCTGCAATAGTAGTGGAGATAACCTGTTCCACCACTGTAGTATCATTTGTACATCGACTTATCAGCTGCCCCACATCGCTACTGCCAAAAAACTTTAAAGACTGATTCTGTAAATTATTAAATAGTTGATTTCTCAGATCACATACAATTCTTGAACCTACCCACCGCATGAAATATCGGTTGGCAAAAACTCCAGCACTACGCAATATCACAAATAGTGGTAGCGCTATTATCCCGATCAACATCACCTGCCAAGTCAACGTACCATCTTCACGCAGCACAGGAATACCATGATCTTCAGCAACCTTAATCGCTTTTATAAACTTCTCATCTACAACCTCACCCTCTGCGCCTTGATATTTAATATCATCAGGAACGGAGGCAGATGTTTCTGCAACTACAGGTGAATCCAACAGCTGAAGAACTGTAGGAATTCCTTGCAACATCCCAAAAACAGACCCCCCAGCCACTATACCAGCGAGAATACCTATAATAAGATGAGTCTTATATGGACGCGCATAACCTAGCAAACGCCGATAAATAGAATATGCAGAAGAACTGTTTTGGTCTGTCATTAAGTAAGCGACTCCAGATAACCAATTGCCTCTAAAGCAGCCTTACATCCACTACCAGCAGCAGTAACTGCTTGCTTATACGTGTGATCTTGAACATCACCTGCCGCAAAGACCCCAGCAATATTAGTCTTTGTGTTTGTTGCAACAATGAATCCCTGATCATCTAAATCAATCTGGCCATCAAAAGCGCCAGTATTAGGCTTGTGCCCTATCCCCATAAAGAGTCCTGTCACATCTATATTCGACAGCTCCTCGGTCTTGACATTCTTTATCCGCAGCCCAGTTACTTCATTCTTTTCAACATCAAGCACTTCATCAATCACTGAATCCCAAAGCACCTCAATCTTCTCATTAGCCAAAACCCTATCGGCCATAATCTGCGAAGCACGTAATTTATCACGACGATGAATCATATAAACTTTAGATGACATACGAGCAAGAAACAGGGCTTCTTCTGCCGCAGTATCACCACCACCAACAACTGCCACTGGAACATCACGATAAAACGCACCATCACAAGTTGCACAAGCACTAACACCACGACCAGTCAAAGTTCTAATAGATTCCATATCAAGATAGATAGCAGTAGCACCTGTTGCAATAATAATAGACTGAGTCTCGATCACATCACCACTGCCAAGCGTTAACGTCAAGGGACTACCACTAAGATCAGTCGATACAACCTCATCCATAATAAACTTAGCATTAAAACGAGCCGCCTGATCCTTCATACTCTGCATCAGAGTAAATCCATCTATGCCATCAACAAACCCAGGATAGTTTTCAATATCAGTTGTTGTTGTCAGCTGCCCGCCTGGTTGCATGCCTTCGATAACCAAAGGCTCAAAATCAGCTCTTGCCGCATAGATAGCCGCCGTCAGCCCCGCAGGCCCCGTCCCTACAATAACAATCTTTTCCATCTCTACAACTCCTTTAAATTTTCACCCTTTTAACTTCACCCTTCATATAGCGCACCGCACTCATCGTTCAGCTTTCATACTTCATCGTTCACTCTAGGTGTACTTCATAACTTCTTCAACAGTAGTATAACCATCAAGCACATTCCGCAAACCATCTTCGCGTAAAGTACGCATACCTAATTCAACAGCCTTATCTCTGATCAGCAAAGTAGGCTGACGATCATTAATCATATCTTTAATAGGATCTGAGACTGCCAGATACTCATATATTCCTCGTCGCCCTTTATATCCAGTCTCATTACAAGTGGTACAACCTGCGCCATAATAAAATTGACGATCTCCAATAGACTCACGAGTAATCTTTAACTGGCGCAGCATATCATCATCAGGAACATAGGCTGTTTTACAATCTTCACATATAGTACGAACAAGCCTCTGCCCAATCACGGCAACCAGAGTTGAAGAAATCAGAAACGGCTCAACATCCATATCAATCAAACGCGTAACCGCACCGGCAGCATCATTGGTATGCAATGTACTGAATACTAAATGCCCCGTTAACGCAGCCTGAACAGCCATCTGCGCTGTTTCCAAGTCACGTATTTCACCAATCATCATAACATCTGGATCTTGACGAAGAAAGGCACGCAAAATCATAGCAAAAGAGTTACCAACAGCACTATGAACTGGGACCTGGATAATTCCCTCAATATCATACTCAACAGGTTCTTCAGCAGTAAGAATTTTATTCTCGATTGTATTGATACGCCCTAAGCCTGAATAAAGTGTAGTTGTTTTTCCGGAACCAGTAGGCCCTGTAATAATAATAATCCCATTTGGTTTCTTGATATCTAGAAGAAACTTATCATATACATCTTCAGGCATACCGAGACTTTCGATCTCGAGCGAGACCACCGATCTGTCTAAAACACGCAACACAACACTCTCACCAAATTGCGTAGGAAGTGTCGATACACGTAAATCAATAAGCCTTCCGCCAATTGAGATCTGAATACGTCCATCCTGAGGCAGTCGTCGTTCAGCAATATTCAATCCGGCCATAACTTTTATTCTAGAGATCAGCGGAAACGCCAATTGGCGAGGTGGCGGATTCATTTCGTAAAGCGCACCATCAACACGATACCTAATCTTAAACTCTTTCTCAAATGGCTCAAAATGAATATCCGATGCACGATCATTCACCGCTTGATAAAGTACAAGGTTAACAAAACGAATAACAGGCGTAGAGCCAGCAAGCTCTTCAATACCCTTAAGAGAATCATCCCCTTCACCCTCTGCCGCATCCCCCACTTCCTCAATCTCAGATTCAAGAGCAGAAAGCATCATATTAACAGTTTCGCTATCATCACCATAAAACTGATTAATATAGTTACGGATATCACCTTCACGCGCCAATACAAAGGTAACATCACGAGTCAGAACAAACATAAGTTCATCCATAATCTGCGGATTAACCATTTCAAAGACCGCCAGCACAACAGAACTACCATCAGCTTCAACAGGAATGGTATTATACATTCTTGCCACACTAGCCGGAACAGACTGCACTACATCGTGAGGAATATCAGTTGCTGGTAAATTAACTACGCGCGCTCCCATATAACCAGCCATAATTTCTAGCAAGTTATCTTCCGTGATCACCTCCATATCAATCAAAAGATTCCTGATCGGTTTACCATTCTCGTTAAACTCATCAAGAACTTCCACAATCTGATCCTGATCTATTAACCCCTGCTCATGAACAATATTCAACAAGGGATGATCTAATATTTGTGATTCCATTACTTACCCTTCTTTTCAGGTTCTTGTAACTTCTGAATAATCGACTGTGGATCCTGCGATTTCGTAATCAAGTCTTCATACCTAATGATCCCAGCTTGATATAAAGCCATCAGATGCGCATCAAGAGTAATCATTCCATACTTCGCACCAGTCTGTATGTCTGAATTAATACGATACGTCTTATTATCTCGGATTAGCGACTGAATAGACTGTGTGGAAATCATGATTTCAAATGCTGCTACACGCCCGGGCTTGTCCGCCCTAACCAGTAACAATTGCGAGATAACAGCCCTAAGCCCAACCGAAAGCTGTGTACGCACCTGCTCCTGCTGATCTGTAGGAAACGCATCAACAATACGATCAACCGTCTGAGCTGCACCAGTAGTATGCAGAGTAGCAAAAACCAGATGGCCAGTTTCAGCAGCAGTAATCGCAGCTTCCATCGTTTCCAAGTCACGCATTTCACCAACCAGAATAACATCCGGATCCTGACGCAACGCACCACGTAACGCTTCCTTAAAGGACGGCACATCCACGCCTACTTCACGCTGTGTAATAAGGCTCTTTTTATGAGAGTGATAATACTCAACAGGATCTTCAACCGTAATAACATGACAATCACGTTCCTGATTAATAATATTTATCATACTAGCTAAAGTCGTCGTCTTACCAGAACCTGTCGGACCAGTAACCAACACCAACCCACGCGGCTTATACAGAAGCTCTTTAACCTGTGGCGGAAGACCAAGCTGTTCGAGAGTTAGAAGCGTTGAAGGAATAAGCCTTAA
>DAOVUR010000288.1 GCA_030632465.1 bacterium
AATGGTATTCTCACTATGATCAAGGCTTCGTTAGAAAAGTATGAAGAGTTAGGGCAGGCGAAAGTCTTGTCTGGTCATGATGCCTGGGGCCCCATTGCGCTGGTTGGTACAAAGATGTTATTGCGAGATTCGAAGAGCATGGTCTGTATTGAGGTAGGTGCAGAGTAGAGGGTGGAAAGGTTGGCTCCTGCGATATTGGTCCTTGTCGTAATCATGCTCGTAATCCTAATCATAATCAATTGGTGTAGTTCTTGGAGTGTGTGGCTTTGGCAGCTACCTTTCGGCTTCAGGCTTCGAAAAGGCTACGCCCGACAAGCCGCTCAAAGCGCAATCTTTTTATTATAAATGGTTGTATCGTATATGGCGGGATGATATCTTTATGCGCGTTTGTTTTATGCGTGAATTTTAACAGGTAGTGTGGGCTTATAATAATATTTAAAGGTGATTTGTATGAATAAGATTATTAGTAAAAAAGATCTGGGTTCGGCTGTTTATGAGATGGAGGTGGAAGCTCCACTTATTGCTGAAGAGCGGCAAGCGGGACAGTTTATTATTTTCCAACTTGATACTGACTCTGGTGAGCGTGTTCCGCTTACTATTGCTGATGCCGATAAGGAAAAAGGCACAATAACTTTGGTTTTTCAGGCGGTAGGTAAAACTACACATGATCTTGCTGAGTTGGAGGTGGGTGAAAGCATTAAACATCTACTTGGACCACTGGGCACACCTACTAAGATTGAGAATGTTGGTCATGTCGTATGTGTTGGCGGCGGTATCGGTGTGGCACCACTGCATCCTATAGCGAAGGCGATGAAGGCTGCAGGCAACAAAGTTACTATTATTATTGGTGCGCGCAATAAGGATCTGGTTATTTTTGAGGATCGTATGCGTGCTATTGCTGATGAGCTTATTATCTGTACTGACGATGGTTCATACGGAAGAAAAGATCTGGTGACTGCTCCACTTAAAGAACTTTGCGAGATGGACCCTAAGCCGGATGAAGTGATCGCTATTGGGCCGCCAATCATGATGAAGTTCTGTGCTGAGACTACGCGCCCATATGAAGTGCATACTTTGGTTTCGCTCAATACGATTATGATTGATGGTACAGGGATGTGCGGTGGCTGTCGTGTTACTGTTGGTGGTGAGACAAAGTTTGTTTGTGTGGATGGTCCTGAGTTTGATGGACATCTGGTGGATTTTGACAATATGATGAATCGCCTTGGTGCTTATAAAAAGCGTGAAGATGAGGATCATAAACAGTGTCACATGGAACTGGCTGCAGAAAAGAAGGAGGCAGAACTTAATGCATAAAACATCAGAAAAACTATTTGAAGAAGCAGCAGTGCAGCTTAAAGATATCGAGGCGCGTGAGTCTGATCTTACCATGAAGGATAGATTAGGCATTCCGCTACAGGAGATGCCGAACCAAGATCCTGATGAACGTCGGGAGAATATGAGCGAAGTTGCTCTTGGTTACAGTCTTGATCAGGCAAGAGTTGAAGCGATGCGTTGTATTCAGTGTAAGACTAAGCCTTGTATCAAAGGTTGCCCTGTCGGGATTGATATCCCTGAGTTTATTCAGGCTATTGCTGATAATGATCTCGAGAAGAGTATTGATATCATTAAGCAGAGCAGTCTTCTACCAGCAGTGTGCGGTAGGGTTTGCCCACAGGAGACACAGTGTCAGCTATATTGTACGGTTGGTAAGTCTTTGAAAGATGTTGAGAAATCAGTTTCGATTGGGCGGTTAGAGCGGTTTGTTGCTGACTGGGAACGTGAAAACGGTGCTAAAAAACCAGTTGTTAAGCCTGAAACTTGCAAGAAGGTCGCGGTCATAGGCAGTGGTCCTGCAAGTATTACGGTTGCAGCTGATGTGCGTCGAGAGGGGCATGCGGTTACGATGTTTGAGGCGTTCCATAAACCTGGCGGCGTTTTGATGTATGGTATCCCAGAGTTTCGGCTACCTAAAGCTATTGTTCAGCAGGAAATTCAAGGCTTGCAGGATATGGGTGTGGAGCTTAAAACAGATTTTGTTGTTGGACGTACTAGAAAACTTCATGACTTGATTGAGAAAGATGGGTTTGATTCTGTTTTTGTTGGTACAGGAGCGGGCTTGCCTAAGTTTATGAATATTGAAGGTGAAAATCTTATTGGTGT
>DAOVUR010000230.1 GCA_030632465.1 bacterium
AACTTTGCGTTGCAGAGGCGTAGTCCGTCAATAATGCTGGCGTGGCATAGTTTGTCTGCTAGGACTAGGCTGTTTTTGTCTGTTAGTGCTGGTAGTATGCCGATATTGGCATGGTAGCCACTATTAAGCAGAATGGCATCTTTATTGTAACGTTCGGCAATGAGTGATTCTAGATCTTCTGATAATGAGGTGGTGGCGGTCATGAGGCGGGATGAGGAGCTGCCTAGTCCGTATGAGTTAATTAGGTTTGAGTCTGTCTGTTCGCTGTAGAACTGCTTGAGTAGAGTGGTGTCGGTGGCGAGACCTAGGTAGTCGTTGGATGATAGGTTGAGTAGTTTTTTGCTATTGTGGGTTACATGTTGACCGGTACGATCTGATAGTGGCCGTAGCTGGCGTAGCTGTCCTTCTTCTGTCCAGGTTTGTAACTGTTGTTCAAAATTATTCATTATTATATTTCTTATTGTTATTATAGCAGGCTTGGAAGCCCGCTTTACTAGTAGATCAGCGCTCCGACGCTGATTATGAACACTCACTGCATATTTCTACTACTGCTGATATTAGCTGTTGCAGGTCGTTATCGTCAATAATGAAAGGGGGCATGAGGTAGACTAGTTTGCCAAAAGGTCTGACCCAGACGCCGCGTTTAACAAATTCTGCCTGTATAGCTTCTTGATCAACATCTTGTTTCAGTTCAACTACGCCAATTGCGCCTAGTACGCGCACGTCGGCAACGAGTGGTGAGTTTCTGCATGGTTCTAGCCCAGCTTGTAGTGCGTGTTCGATACGCGCGATGTTTTCCTGCCATGGGCTGTTGCATAATATCTCTAAGCTTGCGTTAGCAATGGCACATGCCAGCGGGTTGGCCATGAATGTTGGGCCGTGCATGAATAGATTCTCATTGGCACATATTCCGTCGGCGACACATTTTGTGCTCATGGTGGCGGCGAGGCTTATGTTGCCGCCAGTGAGTGCTTTACCAACACACATTATGTCGGGGCTGATATCTGCATGTTCGCAGGCGAACATTTTGCCTGTGCGACCGAAGCCTGTTGCTATTTCGTCAAGGATAAGAAGTACGTCATATTGATCGCATAGTTCGCGTATTTGTCGTAGATATTCAGGATGGTAAAAATTTAGTCCGCCAGCACCTTGTACTATAGGCTCAAGAATCACAGCTGCCAGTTCGTTGTGGTGTATATTGATGAGTTGTTTGAAGCTGTCGATATAGTGGGGTTTCCAGTTTGCTGTAAAGCTGCATGCTGGCTTATCGGCAAAGTAGTTTTGTGCGAGTGTATCTTTGAATATGCTGTGCATGCCAGCAACTGGGTCGCAAACTGACATGGCGAGGAATGTGTCGCCATGATATCCGCCACGAACGGTAAGGAATTTGCTGCCTTGTTGTTTGCCAGTGGTATGGCAGTATTGTAGGGCCATCTTCATGGCGACTTCAACGGCCACGGAACCGGAGTCGGAAAAGAAAACATTATCTAATGATTTTGGTGCAAGTTCCAGCAGCTTCTGTGCAAGTGTGGTTGCTGGTTGGTGTGATATGCCGCCGAACATAAAGTGTGTCATCTTTGCGGTCTGTTCTTCTATGGCTTTATTGATGACAGGGTGGTTGTAGCCATGAATCGCAGCCCACCATGATGACATGCCGTCGATAAGCTCTGCCCCGTCACAGAGTTTTAGGCGTGTGCCTGATGCTGATTCAATAGGGTATGTTGGCAATGGGTGTGATAGCGAAGTGTATGGATGCCAAATATGTTCTCGATCGAATTTTTGCCAAGGTTGTTCGGTTGTTATCATTTTTTGCTGGAGAAGTGGTTTAGTTGGTTCTGGAATACTTCATCATCAGAAATATTACGTCCACGGGTTGTGAGGTATCCGCCTGTTAGATATCCGTTTGCGCCAGTTAGCATCAGTAGGCCTTGGAAATCTTTCATGATCGTTTCGCGGCCAGCAGCAAATTTTATAACTTTAGTTGGATTGATCAGGCGGAAGAGAGCGAAAGTTTTTGTTATCTCTGCGATAGTTGCGCCGCTACTATTTTCAAGTGGTGTTCCGTCAATTGGTACTAGCACATTTAGCGGTATAACATCTACATTCAGTTCTTTGAGGGAGAAGGCGAGGCTAATTCTATCTTCCATGGTTTCGCCAACGCCGATTATGCCACCAGTGCAAACGCCGATACTATGTTGTTGTAGCAGTTTGATTGTCTTGATGCGGTCGTTTACATCGTGTGTGGTAGCAATGAGCTCATTATAGCGTTCAGGATTTGTTTGCAAGTTGATGTTGTAATGTTTGATGTTACGTTTTGCAAGTTCGCCAGCTGTTTCTTCGCTTAGCATACCGAGTGAGGCACATATACCTAGGTCAGGGAATTCCTTCTTGATAGTGTCGATGGCCTCTAGGATACTTTTGAATACATCGTTTGCTTTTGGAAAGCCTAGTCCGCTCGTGACAATGCCGAAACTACGCACGCCATTTTCTGCGGCAAATCTGGCTTTATCAACAATCTCCTTGGAGTCTAATAGTGAGTATTCATCTATTTCTGCTTCGTGGTGAGATGATTGCGCACAGAATTTGCAGTTTTCGCTGCACTGTCCAGATTTAGCATTAAGAATTGTGCAGATATGTTCTTCATCGCAAAATTTGTCTCTCACTTTATTGGCGAGAGATACGAGGTCGAGAATGTCTGGTCCTTCTAGTTGTGCTAGATCAGTAGCCAGTTCGCGGGAAATGCTCTCCCCGTCAAGCACACAGTATGCTTGGTGAATAAATGGGTTTAATTTTGCGTCAATCATGAGTTATTCCTATTTTTATAGTTTTTAATGCGTTTTTTAGATGCGTGATAAGTGTCAATCTTATGACGAAAAGAGTCAAGCGTAGAAAGCAGAAAAAAGGAGTTCTTTGGTCATGTTTTACAGTTATAGAGCAAAGTGTGGTTTTGTCAGAAAAATAATGTAAATCAGAGCTAGGAATCGGTTGACGATATCTGTGGCTGGTGTTATTTTTCCGGCTTAATAAATTGTTTAGGAATGTAATATTTTGTTGTCATTGTTATAGAAGGAGTAGGTGTAATGGCTAAAGAAAAGATATCGGGTAAACTGTTTTTGGATAGTGTGAATACGGCGTTACGTGAAACGGCTGAGATACTTAAGCTGGATGAAAGGTATTCGGGGCAGAATATTATTAATCGTATTATTATTCCTGATCGAACAATTGGTTTTCGTATTTCCTTGCAGCGTGATGATGGTACGGTAGATGTATTGCGTGCTTATAGGGTACAACATAATAATTTTAGAGGACCGTATAAAGGTGGTATTCGGTGGCATCAGTCTGTTGATTTAGATGAGGTTCGTGCGTTGGCCGCGTTGATGACTGTTAAGTGTGCTGTTGCAGGTTTGCCGCTGGGTGGAGCTAAGGGTGGAGTTGTGCTTCCTGAAGGAGTGGAATATTCTGTTACTGAACAGGAACGTCTTAGCCGAAAATATGTTGATATGTTGGTTC
>DAOVUR010000195.1 GCA_030632465.1 bacterium
ATTGAGCTTGATATGAAACCAAATACAGAAGCTGTATTTAGAGCAGAAAGCAAAGAAATCTTAGAAATTCCTACTATCCTTTCTCCTATAGAAGCTATGAAAGAACAGTTTGGTAGTATGCATTTTTCTAAAGTTTTTGCTGATATTCATAAGATTACAGAAAGTCTTTCTTCGCTAGTGGAGAATGAGGAAACTCAGAATCTTTCCAAGGAACTTAATAAGACGCTTCTGGCTGTTCAGAAAATGGTTGCTGGTATTGATGGTCGTATTGGACCTGCAAGTGATAATCTCGCTAGTATAGCGACCTCTGCACGGCTTAGTATGAAGAATGCCAATAAGCTGATTATTAGTCTTTCTGAAGCTATAGTGCCTCTAATGAACGAGACAACAGTTGCAGTTGGTCGTGTAGGTGGTGCGCTTGATGAACGCTCAACACTTAGAGTTGAGTTCGAGGAGCTACTTGAAAGTTTGACCAAGGCTGCAAAATCTTTTAGTGAGCTAACTAGTTATATTGAACAACATCCAGAATCATTATTGAGAGGGAAAGAATGAAAAAATTATTAAATATTTCAAGTGAAACGTACGGAAGAGTTGCAGTTGTTTTAGTTACAGTGCTCTTTAGTATTACTGCTGGCTGTGGGCGAAGTAAGCCGTCTCATTTTTATACACTACGTGAAGTATTGCCGGAGGCAACGGCTGTTGCTGACGCTAAGAATGGTGCTATAGGGGAGGAAATTGTGCTTGGCGTAGGTCCTGTTTCTGTGCCTGGTTATATGGATCGCACTAAGATCGTTAAGCGTATTAATACAGCTGAAGTTGGGTTGTCTGAATATTACCGTTGGGCAGAGCCGACACTTGATAAGATTGAATATATTCTACAGGAGAATTTGGCAAAACTATGTGTTTTGGCTGAGGTCCGTAAATATACTTTCAGAACTAGTTCTTCTCTTACGCACTATGTCAGGGTTGATATAACGGAGTTTATTGCTGAGACTGATGATAATGTTGTGCTTAATGCCCGATATACTATTTTCCCGATTGATGAGAAGGAGAAGCCTGTTCGGAAAACAGTATCGTTGAAGAAGGGTGTTAAAAGTGGTGATTACAACGATATTGTTTTTGCAATGAGTAGCCTGCTTGGTGAACTATCGGTTGATATTGGAGAATCAGTTAAGTTACTGAAGTAGTATGGTGGTAACGGAGCCTCTTGCAAAACTATTTATCTGCCCGCTTGCGAAGCTTGCGGTATGATTCGCTCATAGAGCGAGCTCTACAAGCTTTGTGTTGTTGTAACGATTTTTATGCAATAAAACGTGTAGTGTTGGTTCTATGAACCAATCATAGAGTCTTAAAAATGATAGTTGTTGACTTAGTCTGAAACTTAGTCTACTATGCGTGGTAACAAATATTAGGAGTATTTAGATATGCATACTGTCGCCATTCATGAAGCAAAAACGCATCTCTCTAGGTTGCTTATGGAGTGCTTGCAGGGAGAGACTGTTATTATTAAGAAGGGGCAAACACCCATAGCTAAGCTAGTTGCACTGCCGTCAGCAAAAAGTAAGCGCATGCTTGGTGGGGCTAAGGGCGTTGTTTCATATATAGCTGATGATTTTGATTCACCTATTGATGATTTTGCGGAGTATGAGCAGTGAAATACCTTCTGGATACACATGTGTTTTTATGGATGATATCTGAAGAGGACCGACTGAGTAGCTCTGCAGTTAGTGCAATTTTAAACCCTAGTTCTGAGTTGTTTTTTAGTATGGCAAGTTACTGGGAAATATGCATAAAGGTGAGTATAGATAAGTTGAAGCTTAAGCGTAATTGGCCGCAAGTATTTGAACGTGAAATGAACAGAAATGGGATTCAATGGCTTGCTGTAAAACCTGAGCACACGCGTGGTGTGATAGGCCTGCCGTGGCATCATCGTGACCCGTTTGATCGCCTTATAGTTTCACAATGTAAAACAGAAAAAATCACCTGCATTACAGCGGATGAAAATATTCGTAAATATACCATTAAGTCTTTATGGTAGCGGCTATTGATTGCGGGATGTCCACCTTAGGCTGTAAATCCAAACTATTTATCATAAGTGTTTGTGTTATGGCTCATAAATATTGTAGATTGCACGTCATATGAAAATTGTAAAAAAATATCTTTTATCGTCTTACGTGATCTCGTTTCTTATGACACTGATGGTTCTTACCGTTGTTATGTCAATTGGTGGAATTTTTAAGCTAACAGAGCTTATTACGCGTGGCGTACCGTGGGTGCCTCTTGTTAAGGTTATGGTGCTGAGTATGCCGCAGGCGTTTACCTTTACTATTCCTATGGCGGCGATGATCAGCACTTTACTTGTGTTCGGTAGAATGTCAGCAGACAGTGAGATCACAGCAATGAAGAGTTGTGGCTTAGGGTTATGGCAGATAGCATCTGCACCATTTACGTTTGCTATTCTACTTTCTGTGATATGTTTCTTTATCTACAGCTTTGTTGTGCCGCGTAGTTATTCGGCTTCAAAGGGTATATTACGGGAGTTGAAGGATGCGGTGCCGTTGGCTATATTGGAGGAGGGGCGTTTTACGCAACCTTTTGCTGGGGTATCTATCTATATAGGTAGCAGGCAAGATGATGTCCTGCATGATGTACGAATCTTTCAGCTGATGAAGTCGGGTGGCAAGCAGAAGATTAATGCTGATACTGGAACAGTTAAGATGGATGGGGTAAAGGGAAAGATTATTGTTAATATGAAAGGTGTAAAGATTGATCCATTTATGGAGGGGCAGAGTGGTGTTGCCTATTTAGAGGAATGGACGCTTGAGTTTCCTGGCAAGAAGTTTGGTTATTCAACAAACACTAAGCCAATCTATTTCACTTTACGTAAGCTTCTAGAGCGACTTAAGAACACCTCTAAGTATTTTCCATTGCTAGATAAAGATGCGGTTGCTTCTGAGCATAGCAGGCTGGTGGTGGAGTTTCATTTAAGAATTGTGCAGTCGTTATCTTGTTTGGCGTTTGTTTTGTTGGGGGTACCGTTAGGGGTAAAGTCGCATCGTAAAGAGTCGTCTATTGGTATTGCGATCAGTCTTCTTATTATAGTTTTCTTTCAGGTTTTTATTATTGCAGCCAAGTCTCTATCTAGAAAACCGGAGTTTTATCCGCAGTTTATTTTGTGGATTCCTATTGCACTTGCTCTGGTTGCTGGGCTTATGCTGATGCGTAGGGCGGATTAAAAAAAACTAGTGAATAGTTAAGAATGAATAGTGAATAATGCGGGAAGGTCTTCAACCGTTCCCGCCCTACAGTTTGTTGGTGCGGCAGAGAGAATTGTAGGGCTTGAATGGTTGAGCGGAGCGAATCCTTCCAGCCATGTGTGCGAGAGTGTTTGTTGGTGCGGCAGAGAGAATTGTAGGGCTTGAATGGTTGAGCGGAGCGAATCCTTCCAGCCATGTGTGCGAGGAATTGGCGGGGGAGGATAATTTGATAAAATCAAGAGTTAACCGTAAGCATTTGACGCGTATTCCTGTATGGTTACCAGAGGAGCAACGAGTTATCTATTTTGTTACGGTTTGTTGCTTTCGTAGAAGACGAATATTTATGTATGATGATGTTGTGTGTATTGCATTGAAATCTTTGATAAAGTGTGCTTTATCGTCTGAATGGAATGTTTTGCAGGTTTGTTTTATGCAGGATCATGTACATTTGGTTATGTCTCCACTGAAAGAGCGAGAGCAAAAACTATCAAAATTTATTCAGCGCTGGAAGTCATCTAGTAAGCAGTGTCTTAATAGGGCCGGTGTGGAGGGGGATATTTGGCAAAAGGAGTTTTTTGATAGATTGCTACGGTCGGATGAGAAATTGACCGAGAAATGGAACTATGTTGCTATGAATCCTGTACGTGGTGGGTTGTGCAGCAAGTTAGAGGATTATCCATATACTGGTGTACCTGCCGATATATTAAAGCGATTAGAGTTATAATAGTGTTGGGTTGTATGTGTGCATTGCGTGTATCGGCGGGAAGGTCTTCAACCGTTCCCGCCCTACAGTTTGAGTGTTGATGTGACAGGGAAATTGAGCCGGGAAATTGTAGGGCTTGAATGGCCCGCCTGCATCGCTTTGCGAAGCAATGCGGGCAGGTTGAGCGGAGCGAATCCTTCCAGCCATGTGTGCGAGGATTGGTGGTGGAGAGTTTGATGGCAACAAGAGTTAACCG
>DAOVUR010000208.1 GCA_030632465.1 bacterium
CGGCAAGAAAAAGAAACCAGCAAAGAACGACGATGCACCAGAACTAGTACTAGACAATGGAGAAGAAACTGCCATCGAAGAGGTTGCCGAAGATAGCGTCGAAGAGATTGCTGAAGAAGTAATCATCAAACCAAAGAAGTTAGAAGTACCAAACATCCCAGACGCACTAGACGAGGTTGATACCGAACCAGAAGAAGATGTGACGCAGGAAAATGAAGAACAAACAGAAGAAAATAGTTAAGTAGCTACCTACCTCCGAGAGGTAGCACATTAGAGAGGCACCACCGCTAGGCGACAGGCAACTACTAAGAGAATAAACATAATGAAAAAACTCAGCATCATAGGATTAGGACTCATGGGCGGTTCACTCGGGCTAGCAGCAAAACGTTGCAAAATAGCTACCGAAATTTGTGGATATGCACGCCGTGAAGAAACACGTACCCAAGCAACAGCAATGGGTGCCGTTGACACCGTGACCGATTCAGTAAAGGTTGCACTTAAAGATGCCGATATTGTTATCTTCTGCCTGCCAGTATTCACAATCTGTGATTTTATTAAAAAATTCTCGGCTGAGTTCTCGCAAAACTGCATCATCACCGATGTCGGTAGCACTAAGGGCGATATCATGAATGCCATAATACCGCTACTTAAAGATTCACCAGCAGAGTTTATCGGTAGCCACCCAATTGCCGGATCAGATCAGACGGGACTAGATGCAGCAACAGACGATCTGTACAGTAACGCAATGGTGATCATCACCCCCAACAATGGTGAGACTTCAGCTACAACGCAAATCGAAAAATTCTGGCATACACTAGGCTCAAAAACAACCATCATGAACGCCGAGCAACATGATCAGATCATGGCGGCCACCAGCCATCTGCCACACATCATGGCGGCTATCTTGGTTGATACTGTGCTCGCCTCAAACAACAATGATAACATAACCGAATTCTGCGGTAGTGGATTCCGCGACACCACACGCGTAGCGGGGGGATCAGAAGAGATCTGGCACGATATAGTAAAAAGTAATAAGGCCGCCATCACGGAGCAGCTTAACAACTTTTCCACCGTCTTAAATAAGTTCCAGACACTTTTAGAAAACGATGATTTTGAACAGTTACGAACCTTCTTTGCCGATAACATGGAGAGAAGAAAAAATATTTAAAAGTAGTTACCTATCTCCGAGAGGTAACAGCCCAGTGAGTTTCCGCTCTACGGTTCTACCTCTCGGAGATAGGTAGATACTTTACATAAGGACTTAAAACAGATGACAATTACAATTAAACCATGCAACAGCATCAACGGAACGGTAGAAGTTCCTGGCGATAAAAGCATTTCACATCGCCTAGCCATGCTCTGCGCCCTAGCCTCAGGTGAATCTACTATCGAGAACTTCTTGTGTAGTGAAGATTGCCTAGACACCTTGCATGCTGTAGAAAAACTTGGTGCGAAAGTCGAGCGGAATAATAAGCAGATAAAAATCACCGGAACAGGCGGCAAATTCACACCAACAACAGAACCACTTGATATGGGTAATTCAGGCACCGGCATGCGCCTACTCTGCGGGCTACTCGCTGGACAAGGATTCTCGGCAACCTTAATTGGTGATGACTCACTTTCATCTAGACCAATGAAAAGAATCAGCTCTCCTCTAGAACTAATGGGCGCCGATATAGAACTGACGGGCGAACGTGGCTCTGCACCCATAAAAATTACCGGCGATACACTACACGGTATCAGCTACACATTGCCAATGGCTTCGGCTCAAGTTAAATCAGCAATACTACTTGCCGGACTATTTGCGGAAGGTGAAACAGAAGTTATTGAGCCAAAAGAGACTCGCGACCACACAGAACAACTATTCCGAGCTATGGGTATTCCTATCAATATAGATGGTCTATCAATCTCTATTACCGGATATGCAGGGGAATCAATCCCATTAAAATCAGGCAACTGGCAAGTGCCAGGTGACTTTTCATCCGCAGCTTTCTGGATCACCGCTGCCGCATGTAGAGATGGCGCAGAAGTAACCATCATAAACGTCGGCCTTAACCAACGGCGTACAGCGCTGATTGATGTCCTACAACGAATGGGCGCAGATATACAATGCAAGCCACACTCAATAAGCAACAACTGGGAACCCATTGGCGATATCATAGTAAAAGGCAACAAACTTACCGGCACAGTAGTATCGGGTAACGAAATACCAAATTTAATAGATGAACTCCCACTTGTAGCCGTTGCCGGAGCTTTAGCAACCGGTAAAACCATTATCAGCGATGCCGCCGAACTACGTGTCAAAGAGACAGATCGCATTGCCACTGTTGCAATAAACTTAAAAAAACTTGGTGTCACGGTAGAAGAGAAACCTGACGGCATGATTGTAACAGGGCCAAACAAAATAAATGGTAACGTAACCCTAGATAGTTTTGGCGACCATCGTATTGCTATGGCAATGGCAATTCTAGCACAACATGCAGATACGCCAATACAGATCGATAATACCGACTGCATCGCCACATCATACCCCGGCTTCGAAGAAGATTTAATAACACTAACCAGATAGGAGGCAGAAGTCAGAAGCCAGAGGTCAGAACGATCGGCAATGAAAATCCGATTCAATAACCCGCCTGCAACGCTTTGCGTAGTAATGTGGGCAAGCTGACAGCTGATAGCTGATAACTGATAACTTTTTAATATGAATAATGTAATAGCAATTGACGGCCCAGCCGCATCAGGCAAATCAACCGTTGCCAAACGTGTAGCAATAGAGATAGATGGACTATATGTAGACTCAGGTGCACTCTACCGCGCCATAACATGGAAAGCGCTACAAGAAGGCGTGGACACCAGCGACTTCGTTGCCAATGCAAAGGTTGCACAATCTATTGATCCTGAATTCTATGTAGAAAATAATGTTCTTCGATTTCGTATTGAAGGCCAAGAGCTTAACGCAGAACTTCGCACAGCAGAAATAAATGATAACGTAAGCTATATCGCCGCAACACCAGCAGCAAGAGATGTTGTAATGGTTTGGCTACACAAAATGCCAGCTCTTGGCACATTAGTTATGGAAGGTCGTGACATAGGCACTGCTGTATTTCCTGATGCCGCCAATAAATTCTATCTCGATGCATCGCCAGAAGAACGCGCTAGACGCCGCCATGCAGAACAAGCCAATTCAAAAGAGCAGCAGAGCGTGACAGAAGTTAATTCATCACTACAAAAACGCGATAAAATTGATAGTAGCCGCAAAAAAGACCCACTAAAAATTGCCGATGATGCAGTTAAGGTCGACTCAACAGGAAAAAGTATCGAAGATGTCGTTAAGTTAATCTGTGACAGTTGCAAAAAATAACTACGTGAGCAGAAGCCACTGACTTTGCTCAAGAAAACATGCAAGTTGATAGTACTAAAAAAAAGGATAGAAACAGATGAACAAACGCACAACACTGGCAGCATTAGCAATCACAATAAGCTTTATGGTAACAGCATCCTTTGCTGGAAAATTATGGGAAACAGACTTTGAAAAAGCATCGGCAAAAGCAAAGGCATCCCACCGCTATATGCTGCTAGACTTCAGTGGTTCAGACTGGTGCGGGTGGTGCATCAAACTTGATGACGAAGTTTTTAGTAAAAAAGATTTCAAGAACTACGCAAAAGAAAACCTCGTATGTGTCATGCTCGACTTCCCACGTAAGTCATTAAAGAAAAAACTGGCAAAACAGAATAATGACCTTAAAAGCAAATATAACATTAGAGGATTCCCTTCCGTAATTATTCTAAGCCCATCCGGTGAAAAAATATATAAAACAGGCTACAGAGAGGGCGGTCCAGAAAAATACG
>DAOVUR010000233.1 GCA_030632465.1 bacterium
AAAGTTGATGTTGTTAGCCTACGCCAAAGAGTTGGCATGGTATTCCAAAAACCTAATCCATTCCCTAAATCAATATTTGATAACATTGCTTATGGACCACGTCTACACGGAATAACAAACAAATCTGATCTTGAAGGTTTAGTAGAAAAAAGCCTACGCCAAGCTGCGCTCTGGGACGAAGTGAAAGATCGCCTCCCTAAAAACGCACTAGGCTTATCTGGCGGACAACAGCAGCGCCTATGTATTGCACGCGCACTTGCCATTGAACCTGAGATCCTTCTTATGGACGAACCAACATCTGCACTTGACCCTAAGGCTACAGCAAAGATCGAAGATCTAATCGGAGAGTTAAGAGGAGACTTCACAATTATTATTGTCACGCACAATATGCAACAGGCCGCCCGCGTATCAGACTATACCGCTTTCTTTTATGAAGGCTTACTAATAGAGTACGGCTTAACCAATACACTTTTCACAAACCCAGTAAACAAACAGACAGAAGATTACATTACCGGAAGGTTCGGATAAAACCAGAGGTCAGAAATAAGAAATAAGTAAAAACATGGATATACATGATTCAAGTAATGATGCTCCTCGGGGAGAGCCCCGAAGGTATCTATTTACTGTAGGGCTGGAACGGTTGAGCTTGCGAAACCTTCCCGCCGGACCTGGCTGGAAGGCATCGTACCTCAGCCGTTCCAGCCCTACAATTCATGACGCAGCAAGCTGCGGGGTATTAAACCCGCAGCTTCCCAATAAATGTAAAGTTGGCTCTACGAGCCAAAAAAGTTAAAAGGAGAAAAATGCATCACTTACAAAAAGAGATAACTCACCTTAAAGAAGCTATTCTACGATTATGTGCAGATATTGAAAAGATGCTTGCACTTGCCACAAAAGCCGTTGTGGAGCGCGATGACACCATTGCAAAAGAGGTAATTGCTATGGATAGCGCGGTTGATAACACTGAAGTTGAGATAGAAGAAGATTGCCTTAAGATATTAGCACTATATCAGCCTGTGGCAATCGACTTACGAGTTATTATTGCGGTACTAAAGATTAATAATGACTTAGAGCGCATTGGCGACTTGGCTGTAAACATGGCAGAACATGCATCATTCCTTGCACAGCATAAACCATATTCTGATAAATTTGATTTTATATCAATGTCGACAGTGGTAGCTGATATGTTGAGAAGAAGTGTGGATGCCCTAGTTAAACTTGATGTCGAACTTGCCGCTGATGTATGCAAACAAGATGATATTGTGGATGAACAAAATAAGCAGATGTATCTATTGGTGGAATCAATGATTAGGGAAGGTTCAGAAGATGTCTCCTGCCTCATACATCTCCTCTCCATATCTCGCCACCTAGAAAGAATTGCTGATCACGCAACAAACGTTGCAGAAGATGTAATATATATGATAAAAGGGGATATTGTTAGACATCATACTGAAGATTTCACCCAGCAGTAGTCACCTATCTCCGAGAGGTGACAATCTATAACATCGAAATCTTCGTTGAATAATAAAAGGCGAAATTATGGCAAAACATAAAATACTTGTGGTAGAGGATGATGAAAACATCCGCGAACTGATTTCATTCAACTTGCAGGCAGCAAACTACACTGTTGTTGAAGCAGAGACAGGTGAAGCTGGTATAAAAAAAGCGCAAAAAACCACACCTGATCTAATACTACTTGACCTCATGTTGCCAGAGATGGATGGCCTTGATGTATGCCGCCAACTTAAAAGTGATGCCTCAACTAAAGATATTCCTATAATCATGGTTACCGCCAAAGGTGAAGAGTCCGATATCGTAACTGGACTTGAACTTGGCGCTGATGACTATGTAACCAAACCATTCAGACCAAAAGAACTTGTAGCAAGAATAAGAAATATCTTACGCCGTATGTCACGCATCAATAGAGAGACTGATACCGAAATAATCAAAATTCATGGTATCGAAATCCACCAAGGCAAACGTGCTGTTAAAGTTAACGGTAAAGCAATCGACCTCACCTATACAGAATTCCAGATTCTCTGCCTACTTGCAAAACGAAGTGGCTGGGTCTTTACCAGATACCAGATTGTTGACTCCGTCAAAGGTGATGATTACCCAGTAACTGACCGATCTGTTGACGTGCAGATAGTTGGGCTACGCAAAAAACTAGGCAAAGCTGGAAAGAATATCGAAACCATACGTGGCGTAGGCTACAAGTTAAAGGAAGAGTAGTTTTGAAAAAAAGACATTTAATCTGGCATATATATCCATACTCATTGCTCATCATTATCGCCTGCATCTGTGCTTTCGGTGGCTATTTTTTGCGTAGCCTAAAACAGTTTAATTACAGTCAGACAGAAAACGAACTACGAGTAGCCGCAACCATCATGGCGGACCAACTGGCACCTGATGTCAGCCAACTAGAATCAGAACAGACAAATCTTGCCTGCAAAGAGCTTAGTGCCACGGCAGGCTGTCGCTTCACAATCGTACTCCCGTCAGGAAAAGTTATTGCCGACTCAGAAAAAGATGCCGGCATAATGGATAATCACGCAAATCGTCCGGAAATCAAGCAGGCTCAAATTAATAAATTCGGCTCCAATAAAAGATATAGCCAAACCTTACGCATGGATATGCTATATGTAGCTGTACCAATCACATATAACAGTAAAAACATAGGCACTATCCGTGCATCCATCTCGCTTAGCAAAGCCAATACAGCCATCAAGGAGATGTGGTATAAATTAGTTGTAGCAGCAATAATAATCTCTTTACTCGCAGCTATCGCAACTCTCCTAGCAACCAGAAGAATCCGCAAACAGCTAGGCGACATAAGTCTCCGCGCCAAAGATTTCGGAGCTGGAAACTTTAACACTAAACTTCCATCGTCCAGCATTACAGAGGTTGACCTACTTGCATCAAACATGAACAGCATGTCTGAACAACTAAAAAGAAGAATAAATACAATTGTTAAACAACGTGATGAACAGAATGTTCTCTTATCATGTATGGCAGAAAGCGTGATCGCCGTAGATAATGACGAAAAGATTATCAGAGTTAATCAGGCCGCAAAAAAACTGTTTAATATAAATGGTGACGATGCCTGCGGAAAACCGATATCCGAAGTTATTAGACATTCCGACCTACTAAACATAATAGATAAAACCCTAGCAAATACCGAGTTTACCGAAGGTGACATATTCCTCGCCGATATCGATAAACATTTACAAGCGCACGGCTCAATCATTCACGACAATAAAGACAAACAGATTGGAGCGGTAATAGTTCTTAATGATATTTCTAAACTCATCAAACTCGAAACCATGCGAAAAGACTTTGTCGCTAATGTTTCACACGAACTAAAAACGCCTATTACCTCTATTAAAGGTTTTATCGATACACTACTGGACTCCGAAGTTGAGGATAAAGCTGACCAAGAACGCTTCATGC
>DAOVUR010000081.1 GCA_030632465.1 bacterium
AGTGAATAACTAATATTGAACAGTGAATAGTTGTGGATGTTTTATTTATACGAAGCCGAGGGGATAATACCCCGCAGCTTGCTGCGTTATGAATTGTAGGGCTGGAACGGCTGAGGTACGATGCCTTCCAGCCAAGCCCGGCGGGAAGGTTTCGCAAGCTGAACCGTTCCAGCCCTACAGTAAATAGATACCTTCGGGGCTTGCCCCGAGGAGCATCATTAGTAAAAGATCTTGGGAGTACGCGGTGTTACCCGCGCTATTATATATGGCCACGTGGCAGTGGTCTCTCCCGTATATGAGGTCCGCATGATAGCGGAGCCTCCTTATTTTTTACACCCTTCGCATCCATCCCAGCAGTAAGTGCAGAGCTTTTCTTTTGGTAGACCAATAGCATCTACGAGATCTGGCAGTTTTTGGAATGTTAGTGAGGTGAGGTGTAGGCGTTGGCGAATACTCTCTATCATATTTGCGTACTCTTCAGTCTCTGGGTTGGCGTAGGCTTCTAGGTTCGTGTTTTCATCGCCTTCAAGTTCTTTTATGGCTGTGCGAGTGGCGAGATCTAGTGTAGAGCGTGAACGTGAGAAGTTCAGATATTTACAACCGTATACTAGTGGTGGACAAGCTGGACGCATATGTATTTCTTTGGCGCCATAAGCAAAGATGCGCTGAACAATATCCTGAAGCTGTGTGCCTCGCACAATGGAGTCCTCGCAGAATAGAAGTCGTTTATCTGTTATGAGTTCTTTGATAGGGATCAGTTTCATGCGAGCAACAAGATTGCGCATGTTTTGATCCTGAGGCATAAAGCTACGTGGCCATGTTGGAGTGTATTTCACGAATGGGCGTCGGTATGGTACGCCTGCTTCGACGGCGTAACCGATAGCATGAGCTGTTCCTGAGTCAGGGATGCCGGCAGCCAGGTCAATTTCGTTATCGTCATTTCGTGCTAGTGCAGCACCGCAGCGATTTCTTGCGTCTTCTGTGTTGATGCCTTCGTAGCTTGATGCTGGATATCCGTAGTAGACCCAAAGGAATGAACATATTTGCATTTCTTCTCCTGGAGCTGCTTTTTGTTCTACACCGTCAGGAGTAAGAAGTACGATTTCGCTAGGCCCGAGGTCTTTCATATATTCGAAGTTAAGGTTGGGTAGGGCACAACTTTCAAAAGTTGCGGCGAAGCTACCATCTTTTTGTCCGATAATAATTGGAGTACGCCCTAGTCGATCTCTGGCTGCATAGATACCATCATCGGTTAGTAGTAGGATGGAGCATGAACCAATAATACTTTCTTGAGCAATGCGTAGTCCTTCAGTAAATGTGTTGCCTTGGTTGATAAGCGTGGCTACAAGTTCGGTTGGGTTGAGTTCGCCACCGCTCATTTCGGTGAAGTGTGCGCGTCTATCAGAAAATGCATCAGCAGCTAGCTTTTCAAGATTCTGTACTACGCCAACGGTAACAATTGAATAGTTGCCGAGGTGTGATGATATAATGAGCGGTTGATCGTCGGTGTCGCTAATGGAGCCTATGCCCATATTACCGTTCATCTTAGTGATGTCATGTTCGAATTTGGATCGGAATTGTGTGTTAGTGATGTCGTGAATATAGCGACAGAATCCGTTATCGTTCTTGGTGGCTAGTCCGCCGCGTACTGTTCCGAGATGTGAGTGGTAATCTGTGCCAAAAAATAAATCTGTAACGCAATCTGTTTTTGATGCTACTCCGAAGAAACCACCCATGACGACCTCCTGTTAATGTTTAAGATATATAAATGCAGATAAACTTATTAGGCTTTAGATAATATAGAACTAGATGTCGTTATGCAAGGGCAGACTATATATAGTGAATAACTAATAGTGAATAGTGAATAGTTATGGATGTTTTTACTAATAAAGGCTTCCTAATAAAAAACATCAATATTCAGCCTGCCTATAGCGCTTATACATTGGAGGGAGTGTGCGATGTGTGGACCGCGGCAGCGGTCCCTCCCGTATATAAAAAAGGCACGCTACCTAAGTAGCGTGCCTTTTTGCTTTATATTCTATTTAAGCTCTTTAGAAGTACATGCTGTACATGAGCTGTCCATTTAGCTGTTGGTGGCTTACTGTGATGCCATCAGCATTTGTTACTTCATTTTCTGGTACATATACAACTGAGAAATCAATACTGTTTCCACTGTTAAGTGTGTAGCCAAGACCACCACTGATGTGATGTTCGGTTGTGGCTGGGAATAGTGGGTTAACAAGAGCATCTGGTACTGGGCTCGCGCCGTAGTTGTAACCACCACGTAGTGTTACAGCATCAGTAGCTTTGTATGCTGCACCAAATTGGTATACAGCCTGATCGCTCCAGTTCTGAGGAAGTGTCAGTTGGATATCACCCATGCCGCCATCTGCAATAAATTTAACAGTCATATCTTTCATGGCATCTGCCCACATGATATAACGGAAATCAAAAGCAAGGAGCAAGCGGTCTGTTGCATCCCATGCGACACCAGCTCCTGCAAGTGCAGGCCAACGGAAGTCTTTAACTTTAACTTTACCGCTCATAATACCAGCTTGTTGTCCATTCATCATACCAAATGACATTGTGGCATCGTCAGCTTCGAGATCACCAAGTTCAGGCTGTGCGTGATACATTGCACCAAAACGAAGATTATCCATTACTTCATAAGTTGCACCAATTTTCACATCCACACCGTATCCTGTTGCTTCACCAGTGAATTGATCATCATTGGAAAAGTCAACGCGCATCCAGTCACTCTGGGCTGCTTGTCCCATACCTTGTAGAGTTGGTTGACCTGTTATCATTCCCAGCCCTGTAGAAGTAGGCATAGCCATTTTTAGATCCATCCCAGCCCAAAGAAAGTCAACAGAACCAGCAACTGCAAATTTATCGTTAACTTGATATGCTAGAGGTACAATAACACGACCAACTGATACTTCTGAGCGAACGCTGTCGCCTGAGTTCATTGCAAGAAATGATGAGTCTGAATATTCTGCGCCCATACCGCCTTGACCGAAGATGCCAAGTCCGTAAGTGAATTTGCCCTGACGAGCTGCCCAGCCTATAGCAGGCATAAAGAATGCATCAGCACTTGAATGTGCAGTTGGTGCTCCTGGCGCAGATGCTTTGATACTTGGGCTAAGGATACCAATGGCGACATCAACACGGCTAGTTCCGTCTGGCATGAGGGCGAGTGTTGCAGGGTTGTTGATAACAGCGGCTGTACCGTTGTCATGGGCAATAGATGTGCCACCCATAGATTGAGCAACTGGACCATAGCCTTCCATATCCATACCGTTAGTGGCTTGTGATGAATCTATCCAAGCAAACGTGATTAACATAGAGGCGATTACGACGGGTAGTAATTTCTGCATACTAGACATACCTTTCTTTGTGGTTACCAAACAGTAATAGATTTAGCTGTTAGTTTCTTAACAGCGCTGTTAATTTTTTAACAGCTCACATATTTCTATCATTTAACCGTTCTTGTGGTCAAGTGAAAGTTTTATACTGAATGTCCCGTTGTTTGTGATTATGTAATCTAATATTATGTTAATCATTGTAAGGGAATTGACTGTATGAACCATCTGCTATATTTGGCCATGCTATGGATGTAATGGCCTTGTTGTTGGAGGCGTCAAACCACTGGAGGGTATGGTTACCCGTATTGACAGAACGAGATTTACTTGCTTCTCCTGGAGCAAGCGTTCCCATGTTGACGCCGTCCCAGACAGGATACACGGTTTTACTTGTCGAGTTATTCTTGAAGCTAACCTGCTCTGAGATTATATCCTCGCAACCGATTGTCATACATAAAATTGCTATAATAACTCCTAGGATTCTAGCGTACTGTTTCATGATTTAACTCCTTTATTTTTTACCACACGTTTACCGAGAATCATATTTTGTTAGGTGGAGTTTATAAAACATATTGTACCAATCACGCTGCTAACGGCCCATTTTTCGTAGCCATGAATGTGATACTACCTATTCTAGATCTTCCTCCCATCTGTTAAAAGATAGTATTTTAAATGGGATATGTTGTCAATGGATAAGGTATCTTGAATTGTGGATTGTAACTTAAATATCGCTAAGGAAAGAGTGTGTTCCATGCCTCTCTAGCGGGAGACGGTAAATTGCATTCCAATGCTGATTAGAGAACAGCTATGGAGAGCTGTTTTACTGGGTATGGATCTGATATAGAATAGTCATGTACAAAACTTCTGCGGTTTTGTGCCGTGGGTGAATAAGATCTGTTAAAAACACTGCTTGTAACAGAAATCGTCCCCATTGGAACCGGTTTGACAAGCTCATGACAGGCAAGCCCGTTGGGGACGATAGTTTTGTAAGTCGCTTTAGAAACTATTTATTCTGTTTTTTCCAGTAGTAGTGGCGTATTAGATGGCTGGTGCGCATTATCATTATGTTGCGGAGATACCATCTGGAGTTGTCTGGCATATAAAATGGCGGACATTTAGATTCTGGAAAACCTTCGATCCAGAGGTCAGTGGCGTTGTATGCGTAATCTTCGTTGCCAGTGACTTCTGCCATATAGCCATTAAGATTGGCTAGGAAGAGTGGGGCATCAAAGAAGTTCTCAGGAAACTCAGCATCACAGCCGGCTTTTAGTAGTGCTAGTACGTTGGTGTTCCCGCCAACATGATGTAGCTCACAAAGAGCCTGTATGCTGTAGCAGTAGCCAATATCACCCTTTGTATAGCCCTGACCAAGAGTTTGGTTTAGTGAATGTAAGTGTGGACCTAGGCTTTTCCAGATGGGCATAATGAATGTTTCAAACTGTTTGTTTGCTTTATCAAGCCAAACTTTATCGGCTGTCAGGTCGTACATCGCAATATATGCAAAAATAGCACGTGATATTCCCTGAACATGCGTTTTTGGGCTTTTTGGGTTGCTCCATTCGCGCTCAATAGCAGCAATATTTACTTTTACACATTCTAAGCTTTTCATATCACCTGTCATCATATAATGAAGAACTACACCAACAAGCCAATTGTTGACAATTGTCGGCGTGTCGTAATTGCTATTTAGACGTCTGATATGGAAGTGCGTATAGGTGCCAGGTTTACGTTGCACACCCTGAAACTTTTCCACTTCGCGTTTTGACCAGCCTTGGTCGATCTCTATGCGATGCTTAGTCATCTGTGAGGCGAGCTGCATGAATAGTGGATTCCCCGTCTGCATAGCTCCCATATGCATGGCGTACGGCCAATCGTAAGAGAGGCTGGTTGTACCCATACCTGATATGGCAATATCACCAAAATCCATCCATCCATACCAGTATCCAAAAGCATTATTAGATTGACGGGCACGTGTATTGTCTGGGTCTGTTCGTGCATGCCAGATGCTAGATTTGCTATCTTTATCAGCAATACTGCTTATCATTCTTGTCCATGCGTCGAGTTTATCGTCACACTCATCTTCGCCAGTTTTAACGTCAAGTGGTGCAAAGAGTCCTGGCGCAGCTTCTGTGGTTGCGTAATATTCAGGAGATGCTAATGGGAATATAGGGGCAGAAATTTCTGCATTAAGCTGTTTGGCGCTTCGGCTACCAAAGTCTAGTAATATTTCGTGACTTTTATGAATGGAACCAGATAGGTTGTAGCCGTTTTTGATTCTTAAAGGATGTATATCTGCATTTGCATAACCTGGGCATGCATGCTGACTGAAAAGGCGCGGGTAGAGCCCTTCTTTTGGCCAGAGCCATAATTTTAGATTACTATTTTTTAGTTCAATTGATTTCTCGTAGTTCTGCCAGAAATTCTTTATTGATGCCGTAATCTTGCCATCACTGCCTGACACTTTAAATACACCATCAGTACGTTTTGCTGATTTTAGCACATTTGTACCGCTACTAATTTTGTACGTAAGGTTACTGTAGCCATAGGCCCATTGACTAGAAACGGCTTTTTTAGAACTAACACTACCTTGATATACCTTGAGATTTTTTGCTTTTACACCTTCGCATTCTGCGCCAGTTATGGTGCCAAGTGCAAGATCTAGGTCTATAGCCATACCATCAAAGACAAACCATTCTTGTTTGCCTTTCGCTTTACCTTCAATACCATATCCAAGAGATCCATTATTTTCCAGCCAGACGCGAATCTTAACACTTTTTGATCCAGCATAAGCAGTCAGCCTCGCTGTGTAGCTTAGTAATCCGTTATGGATACCTGGATATTTTCCGCGCAGACAGATGGTAGCACGCATAGGGCCAGCCTGTTCGATGGTGATGCTGTCTGGTGCGGACGCCTGAACTTCTTTGCCGTCAATGGTATAGATAACGAGTCCCTTACTCGCGGGGTTAATAACATCTTTGCCATTAATTTTCAGGAATGAGAATAGCGGTGCTTTACTTTTTGATACGCCGAATGTCATTGGGCCGGTAGATACTGTTATACCGTCACTAGTCTTGGTTGTTTTAACCGCTGATTTCGGGATAGCTCTTTTTACTGTATCACAAACTATTAATTCGGTTTTACCGGATGCAGGAATATTGATCTGCGTATCTAGTAATGCCCAACGGATGGAACCATCATCCCACGGCGCCAGCTTAATGAATTGAGACGGATAGATCTTGCCATTTACCTGAAGAGATAGCTTATTAATATCAGTGACTGCACCTTTTGCAAATGGTACGCCGCACGTCACCTTACTGGCATTACGTGCCACACCTGCGGTTTCTGTCGCTGTTAGTTTTACTTCCAGAGCTGATGTAACTTGCGCTGTAGCCATGACAGCGCAGATTATTATAAATATCTTTTTTAGCAATTTCATATTGTTCCTTTTATTCTTAGTTGTTCAAGGTCTTTTCCACTTCAGAGGCAAGCGTAAATAGTTCATCCATACGATTCTGCCAGCCAGAGCTGATGAACCATGCTTCACCAGGACCATCGGCATTATTACTCATACGAATACGTTTATCTAAGTTTTTGCGACAACGGGTTGATAGATCCTTGCCTAGCTTGGCATTCTGAGCTTTATCAAGAAGTGCTTTTTCTATAAATATTCTTGCTTCAACCTCCTGGATATTTTCACGAAAAGTTTCAGAGCGTACTGTTGCAACTGGCCCTGTCTTGCCTTGTCCTAGAATATTAGGTACGCAGTAACTGAGGTTTAGCTGTCCCCAGGCGCTTTCCGGATAACGACCACATATATATGATTTGCGATTTCCGCCAATATCAACTTGAAAGAAGTCGGCACCTAGCCGTCCTAACCCACGTGTTCCGGAAGATTTGGCGAAAGCAGTGGCACTTCTAGCTTTGGCGCCCATCCATTTTTCTAACTTTGTACGTTGCTCTACTAGTGATGAATTCATCGAAAGTTCACGTGGGTAGTACATGATCCAGAAAGGATTGGTCCAGCCAAAGCCGTATCCTACTGTTGGATCGACGGGAACGCTACCAATACCCCAAAGTGCAATTGCCATACCTATTTCATACCCCTTCCACTCTACACAGTAGTGATGCGAGTGCACCGCCCACTTTGCGTTTTTAAAGCCTGAGGTAATATCATCCATGGCCTGCTTGGTTGGTCTTGCATCACCGATTAGTCCATAGAGTCTTGCATTTTCTAGGTCATATTTTTTTAGTATAGGTGTTATGCCGTCATTGAATTTTTTCCAGAATACTTTTGCTTCAGGTGTGCCCCATGCTGGGCCTTTACGCTTACTGAGTCGCCCAGTTTTTTTGTTGACTACGGTGATCATGAGCGGTTTATCAGTGGTACGTCTTGCTGAACCTGTCCCTGATGCGTGTCCCATGGATTCTGCAGGCTCCCAGCAGTACATAATGACACCGGGTACTTTACCAAGATGCTTGGTTGCTACGGCAAGATATTTATCAATAATCTCGAAGTCCGGCTGAAGATCACCATTTTCATCCCGATACCAGCGGAGCATAGCATTTTTATTGCCGAAATGCGTACGCCGGATGGCTGATATATATATAGATTTACAGGATAACTTTGCTAGTTGCGCAAAGGCCTTGTCTAGTAGAACAAAATGTTCATCACTCCAC
>DAOVUR010000245.1 GCA_030632465.1 bacterium
CAGTATGATGTTACAGTTTCGCTTGGAGATGGTTTGCGTCCTGGATGTTTGGCTGATGCTAGTGATGAAGCGCAATTTGCAGAATTAGATTCACTAGGCGAGCTTGTTAAGCGTTGCCGTGCTGATGGCGTGCAGGTTTTGGTTGAAGGTCCGGGGCATGTTCCGTTTGATCAGATTCAGATGAATATGGAGCGTGAACAAGAAGTTTGCGATCAGGCACCATTCTATGTGTTGGGTCCCATTGTTACTGATGTGGCACCTGGTTATGATCATATTACTTCTGCAATTGGTGCAACTGCTGCCGCCTGTTATGGCGCATCACTCTTGTGCTATGTGACACCATCTGAACATTTAACACTTCCTAACTGTGATGATGTTCGCAAAGGAGTTGCTGCACATCGTATTGCTGCACATGCAGGCGATGTTGCGCGAGGCCTGCCTGGAGCAAGAGATTGGGATGATAAGATGGCTGATGCTAGAGGAAGTTTTAACTGGAAGCGTCAGTTTGAACTTGCTATAGATCCTGACCAAGCTCGATCCCGCTACGAAGAGGGAAAAGATCCTGATGCTATAGATGATGATTACTGCTCTATGTGTGGAAAAGATTTCTGCGCAATGCGTAATTCACAGCAGCTGAAAGACCTATAACAGGCTCGGAGGCCTGTTTTACTGCGTGTTAATTCGTTTTTCGACTGCTTTTGCTAGGATCATAGTTGTTAGCCACCAGCTCAGAATGACAGGGATTAGTAGAAAGGCACTCAGCCTTACTACCATAAAGGCGCCAACGCATAAAATCATCCATGTAGGGGTCTGATCACCTGCTGCAAAAATCGATGAAATAATATCTTATCGAGATAGCACTTCTCTCAAAATTATATGAATGATAAATATTGAGACTGATAGCGATATTGGGCCTAGTTTTGGGTTCCACCATTTCTTTGGTAATTTCATTATTTGTCTCCTTTGTTAAGATTCTTTTCTTGTGGGGTAGTTAGCATTGCAAATAGAATTGCATTACCCAGTGGGCCGCCGGAAACATATTCGCATTTTCCGTTACGACTAATTGGTGCACCACTTAGGTGTGCTGTTGCCAGTAGACGTCGAAAGAAAGATTTATCATTATACCGCTTTGCACCAGCAATGGTGAAACCTGTGGCTGATAGACCATAGCCGAATATTATGGGACCTGAATCAATGTCACCCTCGCCGGGGCAACCGACAGGATATTCTCGTACGGTGCCGAATCCCAACCAGTGTCGTGCTAGTGTGGCTTTGATCTCTTGATATAGCTCGTGGGCAAATTGTGGATCAGCATAATAGACAGCAACTATTCCAAGTGCAGTTCCGGAGCCGCGTGGCTCATCGGCTGGAGATCCATCAGATGGATCAACAGCCTGAATAAGTAGTTTTGATTTAGGGTCGATGTAACGATCCCTTGCGTTATCGATCCAGCGTTCTACGGTTAAATGATGATCTTTGCCTGTTACGCGTTGGTTTAATCCGATAGAACCGATCATGAAACAGTTATCAACGGGGTATATCTCGTCAGGGTAACTTTCCAGAAGACCTGTTCTGCTGCTCTTTAGTTGGCTTATAAATGCTGTAGTGATACGATCATTGAGTTCGTCGTAACTATGATCATCAGATGTCAGTCGATACATTCCTAACAGAAGATTAAAGTAGCCGAGGTAGGCGACATGTGAATTATCACTACCAATATCATCTATAGGGTCTTTGCCCCATACAGCTAAGTCAAAAGCACGTACTTCCTCAGTTAGTAGTTTCTCAATACATTTTTTAGTGAGTACTGCCTGTTCCTTTCGCTGTTCTGGATATTCCATTGCTATTTGAGAGAATCCTATACCAGCCATTAAGTATGATCCAAAGAGCCATTCGCCATTAAACTGACTTGAGCTGGTGTGAAAACTTTCTTGAGAGACAGCTTCTGAAAAAAGAAGGTCTGCAACACCACGTGCTAGCTGTAATTCGGTTTCAAGGTCGCTCTTTAACCATTTAGTTGCACCCAGCCCGCAGATGGTTACAGGAACAGTGAATAGAACAACAGTTGCCACAGCTAGGCCAGCAGCATGCGTAATGATTTTCTGTTTAAGTGTCATTTTTATCCCTTGAGTCTTGCTTCTTACAAATTGTTGATTGAGCATCCTTCTCTTTCATGAACGCAACAATAACGAATGCAAGTGATAATGTAGCTGTAATTCGAATAGCTGCACCAAGGCTTAGGGCTTTAGCAATAATGTTATCTTGGATAGCATCAGCGAAAAATATAGGAACAAGCCATCCCCATACAGTTATGAGGATCGGCGGGAATATGAACAGAAAAAGAATGCTATATAATATAGCGAAGGTTAGTCTATTACCATATTCAGGTTCAGGTGGAGCTGGTGGTGGAACAAAATCATTTGAAAGAGATATTTCCGATTTAGGTATGTTTAATATAGCCAGAGCATCATCTAAGTCTGTGTTGGCAACCATGAGTCTTGATCCGCCGCCGGCCCAGCCGACGCCTGGGTAGATATGGCACGTTGCGCTATCTGGTAGTAGCGTTGAAATACCTGCTGATTCAAGTTGCTGACTTGCAAGGTCTGCTTGCTCAGAATTAAGGAAACGGGTGATAGTTACAAAGTCGCCACTATTTTCGTTTTGTGAAACTCCTTCGTAGTGTGGTTCCTTTACGCCAGCTTCGCTAGGTACCGTTATGAGCTTGTTGCACTTAGTGCATAATACAGCACGCCCTTCTTGATCTCTAGGGAAAGTTATTGATTCGTCACATTCAGGGCAGTTAAAAGTAATACGTAGATACTTTTTGCCGGGCGCTCCTTCTCTTTTTGGTAGCAGTAGTGAAAGAACAAGTAGAGCAATAGGTGCTAGCGGTAGGATTGCTAGAGTTATTGGCGCATTAATAAATGGTGCTGAAATAGAAAACATTATAGTTACGACAATAAAAGGTGCTGCTGGATACCCTTTTGCGCGCAACCTATAGAATGCTGGTGCAATAAACAGAATGGTTAAAGCTACGGTAAAAAGCATATTGCTTGATCTTTCTGGTTTAGTGG
>DAOVUR010000192.1 GCA_030632465.1 bacterium
AAGAATGTTGTTATGACAACAGCAACGGTTAACGAACTTGCTGTTGCCGTTAAATTAAAAACAATTGATGCTGCTGTTGTCTGGAAAGCTGTAGCCTTTAGCTATAGTAAATCTGCTGATATTATCGCGATTCCTGCTGAGAAAAATCTAACGGCAGAAGTTGGTGCCGCAGTTTTATTAAGTTCATCGAACAAAGAGATTGCCACAAAATTTATTGATCTTATGGTTTCTGAGACAGGGCGCAAAATTCTGACTGCTAATGGTTACACTGTCAGTGAGTAGTGGCCAAAAGTAGTGAATAGTGAACAGTGGATAATGAATAGTTATTGTGCCTACGGCGTGATATGACAGTGAGTGAAGAGTGAGATGAAAAAGAGTATACCATTTTTTAAGATATTTACGATTTCGATGCTGCTATTTGTAGTCTTCTTGATTGTTGTGCTCTTTGCAGCAGATATTGCTTATGTTGATGGTGCATCAATGATGGAGGTCTTGACTGCCGAATCTGTAAGGCAGGCTTTCTTCTTAAGTATGTACACTTCCTTAACGGCCACTCTTCTTAGTATTCTAATTGCGGTTCCTGCAGCTTATGCCTTAAGTCGTTATTCATTTCGTGGCATGATTGTTTTAGATACGATTATAGACTTGCTGATTGTTATCCCTGTTGTCGTGGTTGGTATAAGTATCTTGGTCTTTTTTAGAGTTGGTAGTGATTTAGTGGAGTCATCATTTTTACCAGTAAGATGGATTGGTCAGATGGTGCAAGCTGGAGGTGAGGTTTTCGTCTACTCTAAGCCAGGAATTATTATGGCTCAATTCTTCTGTGTTGTCTCCTATGCAATAAGAACGATTAAGTCAACTTTTGATGATATAGACCCACGCACAGAACAGGTGGCAATGACCTTGGGCTGCACGCGAGCGGGTGCATTTGGGAGAATAACATTACCGCTGGCGAAACATGGAATTATTGCTGGTGCAGTTTTAAGCTGGGTACGGGCATTTGGAATCTTTGGAGCAATTATCATTGTGGGCGGATCGGTTAGAGGTAGAACCGAGGTGCTTCCGACGGCGATATATCTAGAGCTATCCATTGGTCGCCTAGAACACTCTCTTGCAATATCATTACTCATGGTTGTGACAGCGGTTATTGTGCTTGTTACATTACGATTAGTCTCAGGGAAATCTCTTTTCGGGGGGAGTAGCTCATCATGATCTCTATTCGTAGCCTTAAATATCACGTTGGAAATTTCAATCTAGATATATCTCTTGATATAAATAATGATGAATATTTTGTTCTATTCGGAATGACCGGGTGCGGCAAGACTTCATTACTTGAATGTCTGTGCGGATTACGCGCTCCGGATAGTGGCCGCGTGTTTATGGATGATATTGATATTACCGATGCTGATCCACGCTTACGTGGAATTGGCTATGTTCCGCAAGATGGCGCACTTTTTAATCACATGACGGTCTATCGTAACATTGCTTTCTCTCTTTCTGTAAGGCATGTTAAGCGTGATGAGATTGACCGCAAAGTTCAAGAGGTAAGCAAAAAGTTTGGCATTGAGCATCTGCTTGAGCGGCGTGTGCTCGGGCTATCCGGTGGTGAGCGACAACGTGTTGCTTTATCGCGAGCCTTAGTTGCTAACCCGAAACTATTACTACTTGACGAGCCAGTTAGCGCGTTAGATGAGTTTACTAGAGATACTGCATGTCGAGAATTGATTAAGCTACAACGTGAAATCAAGATCCCGATAATGCATGTTTGTCACTCTGTCGATGAAGCAAGTCTCGTTGCTACCAAGCTAGGCGTTATGCGTGATGGCAAGCTTATACAGGTGGGTAAAACTGAAGAGTTGATGGAGCAACCTTACGATGCTTATATTGCGAGAACTTTACGTCTGGCAAATATCTTTAAAGGAACGGCTGTTAAAGAAGAGTCAGGAACATTTATTACTATTGGATCGCAGAAATTTAAGGCCACTGTTGATGAGGGCGAACTAGAGTGCTGCATTAAGCCATGGCATATAACGTTAAATCGTCCTGTCGGTCATGATGCAGTAAATTCTGTAGAAGGTACAGTAGCGGAAGTTTCTGTTATGGGTGCTGTTATTAGAGTTTGCATCGAAACGCCAGCATCAGCTGAATACGATAGTATGAGAATGTGCGCACATGTGTCGCGTCATGAAATGGAGCAACATGTAGTAAAAGAAAAAGATTTAGTTACGTTGTACTTTACACCATCAGCAATACAGAAATTAGGGTAGCAATATAAGACACGCTATTTTCGCCATTAAACAAGGAGATATAAGTTATGAAAATTACAAATAGAAAATTAATGAATCAAAAAACGATACTTTTATTTAGTTTAGCTTTTCTTTCAGTAGTCAGTGTTATTACCGCTTGTAATATTCCTGTATTTAGATATGCCCTAGAGCGATGGTGTCCAGACTACTATACATGTTACGTTTTTCATCGCGGTGCGCTGGATGCTGATGCCAAAGAGATAGCCACTGAGATTGATGAAAAATATACAGTGAATGGGGTTCCGCTTAATCTAGCCTGCAGATTTGTGGATTTGAATAAGAAGCACCCAAAGAGCGTTATGAAGCTTTATGTCGAGCATGTTAAGGGGAACAAGCTACCTATTATGGTTGTGAGTACTCCTGAAAATTATAGTGGTAACGAAAAAGTTTTTTGGATTAAGCCATTCACCAAAGAATCCTTAATGCAAGTTGTCGATTCGCCAACACGTGTAGCACTTTATGAAAAAATTATGCATGGTGAATCTGCAGTATGGGTTCTCTTTACCTCTGGTGATAAAAAACGTGATGATGCGGCTAGAGCCGTGTTGAGTGCAACCATCAGTAATCTTATGGAAACTTGCGAAGTTCCGGAAGGAGTGATCCCTGTAGGACAGGAGGTGACACATGCAAGTGAAGAGGAAAACAAACTAGAATTGGGAATACCACTAAAAATTTCATTCTCTATGATGGAAGTTTCTCAACAAGACCCGGCAGAGGCATTCTTTACAGAGAGCATCAGAAGCAGTAGCGATAATATGACAAATGGGGTTAGTGGCCCATTTATTGTGCCGGTTTTTGGTCAAGGGCGCGTGGCGGCATCAGTAACTGAAAGAGATATGTCGGTAGATAATATGACATACCTTGGTTACTATATTTCTGCTGCTTGCTCATGTCAGGCAAAAGCGCAGAATATTGGGTTTGACCTACTCATGCTTGGCGACTGGTCCAAGTTTGATAATCAACTGGTTCAAGATCGTAAGCTACCTCCTGTTGCTGGCGCAGGTGCGCTAATTACAGAAGACGTGTTAGATATAGTTATCGAGAAGAGTGAGATCGTCGTGGAAAAGAAGACTACGGAACAGTCAAAGATCTTGCTGGGTATTATTGCCGGAACTGTTATTTTACTTGTTATTGGAACTATAGCTATAAAGAAGAAAGATGAATAGCTCCCTTGGGTATTAATTAGAAAGAATAATTCATAATGAAAGATAGTATTGATTTTAAGATTGTAATGGAGTTGATGGCTGTGCCTAGCAAGTCTGGCGAGGAGCAGCTTATTAATGATGTTATATGTAAGCATCTCATTGACATGGGTGTGCCAGAAAGTTATATCGCTCACGATGATGCACATAAGAAGTCTGCTTTTAATGGTGAGGTTGGCAATCTAATTGTGCATTTTCCTGGTCATGGCAAGGGTGTCCACAAAATGTTTTCAACACACATGGATACAGTGCCTGGAGCAATTGGATCAGAGCCGAAATTTGAGCCGGAAAATGATAGAGTGATTAATGGCGCAGCTGAACGTTCTCTGGGTGCTGATGCACGGGCAGGCGTAGCCTGCTTGCTTAGTACAGCACGCGCACTGGTTACCAAAAATGGCGATCATTCACCATGTACGCTTGTTTTCTTTGTGCAGGAAGAGATTGGACTTGTAGGCTCGCACTTTCTCGATACCAGCCTGCTTGGTGCTACTCTACCAGAGATCTGTTTTAATTTTGATGGCGAGTGTGCCGAAGAGATTGTGTATGCCGTCATTGGCGCGGAGCGTATGCATATAGACTTAAAGGGCGAAGGCGCGCATGTAATGAATATGGACAAGGGAATATCATGCTCCTCCATATTAACAGAGGCAATGCATAATCTTGAACATGGCGGCTGGGTTGGTAGCGTAAATAAAGATGGCAAAAAAGCATTATCCAATCTAGGAATGCTTGAGGGCGGAACAGGTAGTAACGTTA
>DAOVUR010000101.1 GCA_030632465.1 bacterium
GTACAAAACCCAAACTTTAAATGATGCTCCTCGGGGCAAGCCCCGAAGGTATCTATTTATTGTAGGGCTGGAACGGTTGAGCTTGCGAAACCTTCCCGCCGGGCTTGGCTGGAAGGCATCGTTCCTCAGCCATTCCAGCCCTACAATTCATGACGCAGCAAGCTGCAGGGTATAAACCCTCGGCTTCGCATAAACAAAACAAAGGAGAAATAATATGTCAGCTATACCAGTATTAACAACACCTATCATTGAAGGAGCAAAAGTAACAAAGTACCTCGGCATTGTAACAGCAAGAAATGTACGTGGAATAAATGTTATTCGTGATTTCATGACAGCATTTAGAGATTTCTTTGGTGGGCGATCAGGTTCATACGAAGAAGTTATGGTGGATATGGAAAGTGATGTTATGCAGGAAATCAGAGTACAGGCAGAACAGATGGGCGCCAATGCTGTTATCGGGTTCGGGCTAGACTTTGATAATATCGGATCAAAAAATAAATCATTACTAATGGCTTACGGGAAAGGCACTGCTGTTATTATTGAATAAAAAATAGAAAGGTGTTGTTTTCTTATTTTCACCTTCCTTATCATGTGTATCTGATGTATTGTAAAAATAATTAATTTAGGAAATAATATTATGTCCAGCGTATTGGAAAAAGACAAAGCTCATAGCCTAATAGATAGATTGCCAGAGACTGCAACATGGGATGACTTGATGCATGAAATTTACGTACATGAAACTATTGACCGCGGGATAGCTGACAGTATAGCTGGTCGTGTAGTAAGCGTAAAAGAAGTCCGAGCGAAATATGGATTAACGGAATGATAGTTCGCTGGACAGAAACTGCACAAGAGCATCTTGATTCAATATATGCGTATATTGCCCTTAACTCTCCTGAATATGCAATACGCATGGTTGATCGCCTAACACGCAGGTCACAACAAATCGAGAATTCCCCCTTATCAGGACGCCGAGTGCCTGAATATGAGCTTGATCAGATTCGTGAAGTAATTGAGGGATCATACCGCATAATATATCACTTAACCTCAACCCATATTGATATTATTGCGGTTATACATTCTGCACGTAATGTCCTGAGGGAAGATAAAGATAACTAAATCTACACTATTTCGTTCTGCACAATCCGTAAGCTTGGTTCGGCATCAATAGACATTGCATCAGCACCAGTGATTCCATGCTTCATACAGGCAAGTGCAGCGATCATGGCCGCATTATCACCGCAATATGCAGGTGGTGCCTGCATCAATGTGATATCTCTCTTAAGAGCAAGCTCCTGTAGTGATTCACGTAAGCGTCCATTGAGTGATACCCCACCACCTGTTGCTAACAGAGTCATGTCACCTAACGCTTTATCACATCGTGACACCAGAGCTTTAACAATAGCTTCTTGATAACTAGCTGCGATTGACGCTACTTCAGCTCTAGTGTCAGATAGAGGGTTTTCTTCAATGTAATAACGCATGGCTGTTTTCAGGCCACTAAAACTAAAACATAAATCAGCATCAAGATCACCTACTGGTGACTTGCCTTTTTTGAGTCGCCCTTGAGGAAAGCGCACAAATGTTTTATCGCCTTCACGTGCTACCTTATCAATGATTGGTCCGCCAGGATAACCGAGCCCAAGTAGTGTTGCTCCTTTATCAAAGGCTTCGCCTGCTGCATCATCTATAGTTTGACCTAGCAGTGTCATTTTGTCAAAACCATCAACACGAATAAGACATGTATGCCCGCCAGAAACAACTAACGAGAGAAATGGACATGCTTCACTAAAGGACATTGTATCTTGCGCTAAAAATGGAGAATAGATATGCGCTTGTAGGTGGTTGATTGCCCATAGTGGTTTGTCTAGTCGTAATGCAAGTGCTTTTGCTGTTGATATGCCAACCAGGAGCGAGCTGGCCAATCCCGGTCCATACGTAACGGCAATTGCATCGATTCCATCCCAGTCCATCCCAGATTTTGTCAGCGCCTCTTCGACTACACTCGGGATCACTTCAACATGACTACGTGATGCAATTTCAGGAACTACTCCTCCATAAGGGCTATGCAGATGGATTTGACTAAAGACAACACTCGACAGAACCTCGATGCCATCTTTAACAACAGCAGCAGCTGTCTCATCACATGAACTCTCTATACCTAAAACTATCATTCTGTTCCTTTTTATAACGAGTCAATAAGTAACAACCTATCTCCGAGAGGTTGTATGAATAGAGAAACAGTTATTATAGTTATGAAACCTCTCGGAGATAGGTTCCTACTATTTTTTAAAAGCCTTCATAGCCTGTAGGACATCAAGTGCGCGGACAAGTGCCTGATCAACCACATCATCAAGCTCTTCTTTATCTGCATCAGAATCCTTAAAGAGCTCTGGACGTTCTTCTCTAGCTCTTTGTCTCTGTACAAGCCGCCATTCGCTAGGTCGCACATATACAGGGATATCAGGATCAATTCCTTTTTTATGTATAGTTCTACCGCTAGGTGTGTAGTACAAGGCTGTCGTGAGACGAATAGCTGATTTGCCGTCAGGTTTAAGTTTAATAACGCTTTGTACCGAGCCTTTGCCGTAAGATGTATCACCCATAAGTATTGCTCTCTTATGATCCTGTAAGGCACCCGCAACAATCTCGGATGCACTTGCTGATCCGCCATTTATGAGAATGACTATTGGTACTTCCGTCGTTGCTTTATGTGTTGCAGAATGATTCATGGCATTCATAGCATTGTTCCGCCCTTTGGTAGATACAATAAGTTGTCCCTTATTCAGGAATCTATCGGCAACCATAATTGCTGACTTTAATAAACCTCCAGGATTATTACGTAAATCTAAGATCAAAGCATTCATACCCTGCTCTTTTAAATCGGCAAGTGCTTCATCTAGCGATGCTACAGTAGGCTCGGCAAAGCGAATGATTCTTATATATCCAATACCATCACGAATGATACGCGCACCTTTCACAGTGGGAACTTTGATATCATCTCGGATAATATCAACAGTTATAGGTTGTTCTTTATCAAGTCGCCGCAAAGTCACAGTGACGCCCTCTCCTACGTGACCTCGTAATTTATTGACGGCCTCTCTTAGCGTATAGCCTACAGAGTTTGTTCCATCAATTTTGATTATACGGTCACCTGACTGCACGCCAGCACGGTAAGCTGGTGTATCTTCAATTGGTGCAATGACGGTAAGAATTCCATCACGTATTCCGATGTGAATACCGATTCCACCAAACTTACCTGACGTATCATCCTTGAGATTATCGTATGCTGAAGCACTCATGAAATCACTATGGTCATCTAGGCTATTGAGTAAACCATGCAAAGCAGCATGTGTTATCTCATCAAACGTCTTGTCCTGATGATAATTCTTTTTGATGAGTAACATGACCTGAGTTAATAGTTCCATGTTATCGTATGCAACATCATGATCATCAGCAGTAACACTTACCGGTATCACCGGAACGGTCAGCAAATCATCAGGCATATCAAGGTCGCTCTGAGCAAAGCATACAACACCAGACACCATCACGTAGATGCCAACTACAATCATACCAAAAAACTTATTCATCAGATTCCTCAATTATGGATATATAATCTCTATCTTGTTTGTGACAGCTATAATCCTAAAAAAAAACATAACTTTTACATCATTTCATTCCTGCTATTAAATGTCGATAGTATTCTACTGATTACTAAAGTCTGAAACCTGCTTACTTCTTTTCTTGTATAGATATACAATAACTAACAGTAGAGCGTACCATAAAAACACAAACCACAACGGCACTTTATCAATCTCAAAGAATGCACCAGGAACTTTCCCTATCCATTGCATGCTGTTTACCAGTAGTGCGATGATAGCCAAGTTAGCATGATTAAATATATCTGCCAGAATTGTTAAGCAGTAGCCCAGCAGTAAGGATAGTGCACCAGTAATTACAACCAAGAATGCCAGTGGGATAACTACAACATTAGCAATAAGCGCGATCGGCGAAATATTACCAAAGAAATATGCTGTAATAGGAGCAGATGCTAGCCATGCTGCACATGATAGTGCCAGTAGGGAAACCAGATAATGCATGAATTTACGGACTATCACTATCCATTTAGATTCATCTTCTATCTGCATATTATCTTTTTGCCAGAATAGTGGCTCTACGGTAAGTTCCCCCACCCTCGTAAAAATACCAAGCCGTCGCATACCCAAACTTAAAGCATGGTGAATGACGGGATAAAGGAGTATTAATCCAAGCACAACAACAAAAGAATAGATAAATCCTATCTGAAAAAGCTGATGAGGCGCAAATGCAAGAATTAACATAGCTGCGAGTGACACCGTAGAGATTGAATCAGCCTTACGCCATACTAATGGTGCGCCAAAATAGATGATTGCCATAATACAGGCACGCACAGCACTAGGCCTTGCCCCTATCGCAAAAGTATAAGCAATAAGTAGAGGCGCAAGCAAAAGCACCCAATGCGTACGCGGAACGGTCAAAACAGATAGCACGAAAATAATAAGCGAGCAGATAATTCCTACGTGCAATCCTGAAACCGCAAAAATATGAAGTGTACCAACCTGCGCAAATAGCTCACGCATATCTCCCTTTAAATTGCTCCTGTACCCTAATAAAATTGCGCGTAACAGCCCCACATACTCAGGAAATTCTTCAATTCCTACCGAAAGTTTCTCAGCAGAAGATCTGCGTGCCGCCAAACATTGTTGTGCAATAGTAGAAAAGATACCTACGGATATTCTGCGGGAAGAATAGTCACCTGTTATCAGAATGTAGTTACCGTGGTAGTTTTTATACTGCGGCAATCTTATTTTTCCTCTCATTGCCCACTGTTCACCATATCCTGGGCCAACACCAACACTGTTGCCATAAACCTGTTCATCTCCAGGTGGTGGGCCATACCATTTGACAGTAATTATTCCTGAACATTTATTGGTAGATCTATCAGTGGTGATTTCCTGTAGACGTAGTGGGAATTTTCGAACCCAGCCCTTTCCATATCTGTTTTTGTATATGACTGGATCACCAGCAACAACACCAACAACATCAATCTTTATATTTCGTACATTAGCGACTGCCTGTAACGAGGATATATCATTGCCCCGAATGCGGACAGTTGTAGAGAACCAAAAAACCATCAAAACAGCGAGAGCAATAAGAGACGGGAATATTACTGCAACAATATTGCTATCAAGCGACCTATATTTTATTAAAGACATAAGCAGAGTTGCCACTAGGGCAAAGCAGAGGAGAGAAAGTAACCAGGCTTGCGGTAGTTCCGTAGAAAAGCCTAGCCAAGTTCCTGTAACTGCACAAATAGCCAGCCAAGCAAGAGGTCGTTTAACAATCATCATCGGCACAAGGTAAGTGAGGCGTCAGAAGTTTTCAAGTTTATATTCGCTATAGTACAAACAAACTTTACTCTACAGGCATATATATAATTCCCAAAACTTTTCAAAATAGTAGGTCATAATTATTACATCTGCGAAAGTCTGCTTGTTGCAATTTGAAAATATTGAAATAGCAAAAAAGATGATCCCCAGTGTTGACGGGGCGATATGAGAGTAATTAAAGATTAAGGTTACATGAAATATTATGAATGGCATGCATTATGCTATTTAAATCTTAAAAGAAAGTTGTCTCTTAAATATAAATCAAAGCGCAAAGCGCAGAAAGGCATATCATGAAAAAGCAACACGCCACACTATTAGGTTCAGTATTCGTTGGTTTCGCCTTAACAACCGTGGGTATGGCTCAAATCATGCTTCCACCGCCACCTCCTCCACCGCCACCACCACCTCCACCGCCTCCTGAAGAAGTGTATGCGGACAAGGTTGTTGAGTATGCGGAGCGTTACGAAATATCAGCAAGCATCGTAAATGACATGCGAACTGATGGCCTAGGTTGGGGTGAAATAGGTGTATGCCTTAAGACTGCGGAAAAAATTGTTGAACAAACAGGCAGATCGGTTTATGCCGTTATTGATGAACTATTATCCGCTCGTGCAGCTGGCGCTGGTTGGGGTGAAATAGCCGCTATGTATGGAGCAAAACCAGGAAAAAGCAGAGGTTGAAATAGGTAACTAAATCAGCCGTAAAAGTTGTAAGATAAATAGTGTATAAAAAGATGACCGCAACAGGTGGATGCCTGTTGCGGTTAGCTTTGCACAGGCAATGAAAATACTGCTTACATCGCCTTAATCTCAAGAAACTCAATATCACTTTGGTCTTGAGGGCGAGAAACAGCCTTTTTGGATGCCAATAAATCATCAAGCGATAAGCACTTTACCTTTATTCCATTCTCATCTTCATGGAAAACAGACCGCTCCTCAGCTTCTTCAAATGAGCGGATACCGGCAACAGCCAAATGAAACTGAATAATGCCCCATCGTGTCTGATAAGTTTGAATCAAGTTTTCTCCCCGCTTACCAATCGAAACAAGAGGCAAATCAAGTTCATTTGCAAGTAATTTATTAATACTGCAAATATTTTCAGAATCTTTACCTGGGATGTAAATATCCCAATCCATTGTAAAACGCGGCATTCCCTCCAGTCGGACAGCCTGCCCACCAAAAACAAGATAACGGACAGCATTTTCATTAAATAACCGAATCACTTCATCCACTGAACACCTCCCCTGCGAGCTGTTTCAGCCAGTAAGTCTTTTTTCCAAGCATTCATCTCGGAACCAGACGAAAACCGCTTGCAGCTAAACTCAGGAAAACCCACGGCCTTCGGAAGAGAAACAATACGATTATCAGAAGCCCATATCTTTAACTTCGCCTTATAATCATTCTTAATTTTCATACATTGGCTCCCATCAGTAATTGCCCATACTTTGCGTTTCAATAGTAAAAATGTAGCAATTGACATGTCAAATGTCAATATATACTCAATGTGCGA
>DAOVUR010000258.1 GCA_030632465.1 bacterium
ATGGCTTGTTTGAAGCCGGGTGCGGAGTTTAGGATGATCTGTTTGTCCATGCAGAATGTCAGGCGGAAGTAGCCGGGGAATCCGAAGCCGCTGCCTGGTACTGTAAGAATATTATGTTTTTGTAGGGCTGCCACAAAGGCTTGATCATCACCATCTCCTGGTGCTTTAGCGAAGAAGTAGAATGTTCCTTTAGGCATGGTGTATTCGATGCCGGCATCTGTTAGCACTTGTGCCATGGTATGGCGACGTTCATCGTAAATGCTGACATCCACGCCACCTTTGCCAAGTAGATGTTCGATTATTAGTTGTCCTAATATTGGTGCGTGTACGAAGCCGAGGATTCGATTGGCCAGAATTAGTCCGTGTAGTAGTTGATCGCCGTTTGGCATATCTGGGTTGGTTGCAATATAACCAATACGAGCGCCGGCTAGTGATAGGCTTTTTGAGAATGAACCGGCGACGAGGCTATATTTATATAGTGGCAGGATCGGCGGAACTGTTTCGTTATCGTATGTTAAAAAACGGTATGGTTCGTCGGAAATAAGAAAGATAGGTTTACCATATTTTTCTGAGTAGCGTTCTAGTAGCGATACGAGCTGTTTGAGTTCTTCTTCTGAGCATATCTGCCCGCTTGGGTTGTTGGGTGAATTGATGATGACAGCTCTTGTCTTTTCTGTAATTGCCTGTTCGATGGCGTTGAGATCTAGTTTAAAATCTGGCTCTATTGATTTAACAGGGCATAAGATGCCGCCGTAGTTGCCTACATAGAATCCGTATTCTACAAAGTAGGGTGCAGGGCAGATTACTTCGTCATCTTGTTCTAAGATAGAGCGGAAGAATATATTGAGTGCACCGGCGGCACCACATGTGACGATAACATCTTTACTGGTAAGTGTTGTTTCTTGTTCCTTGGAGAGTTCTTCTGCAAGTTTTTCGCGTACTGAAGGTATACCGGCGTTAGAGACGTAACCAAATGCGAGAGGTTTATCTGATAAGTTATGCAGGTTTGTTATAGCCTGTTTGATTTCTGCAGGTGGCGGTAGGTCTGGATTCCCTAGACTGAAGTCGTAGACGTTTTCTGCACCATGTTTCTTTTTAAGTTCGAGTCCAGTTTCGAACATACGCCTGATCCAGGAGGAGTTGGTGATGTGTTCATTCATTTGAGATGTTAAAAGCTGCATAATAAAAGCTCCAGTATGTTGGCTATGTTTTGTCTATTGCGAAATAGTAACTGTATGGTACTATTATTAAAAGTAAATATTAATTATTAATGATTAGTTGTTAATTATTGATGAGTACTTTGCGGGTCCTTCGGCTTCGCTCAGGGACCGTTAAAAGGCAGGTGTAGACAAAAGTATTAAGAAAGAGAAGTTTAAGGCGGACTAAGTGTAGAAAAACGACTAGGTGTGAAGACTAAGTGTTCGGGGACTAAGGGTGTACGAAGATTATGATTATGATTAGGGGAATTCGCTATAATGGAGATGTTACAAAAAACATTACTTGAGGTTTGGATGGTAGCTGGGCAGATGTCGCCATATCTTCTGCTAGGCTTTCTGATCGCGGGGATTTTATCTGTCTTTATTTCGCCTGAACTTGTTGAAGCGCATCTTGGTAAGCGTGGGTTGTGGCAGGTTTGTAAGGCAGCCTTACTTGGTGTGCCACTACCGCTCTGTTCTTGCGGGGTATTGCCCGTGTCTGCTTCATTACGTCAGCATGGTGCTAGTAAGGGGGCGACACTATCGTTTTTAGCATCAACGCCGCAAACTGGACTGGACAGTATTATGGTTACGCATGCGTTGCTAGGGCCAGTTGTAGTAGTATTTAGAATTGTTACGGCATTTGTGTCTGGCATAATGAGTGGTGTGTTGGTTGAGCTGAGTGATAGTAAGGAAGATGTTGCATCCGAGAAAAAGCCGGATTGTGCCTGTTGTGGTGCGCATGATGATTCACATGGCAAGTTGTATACTATTTTTCATTATGGGTTTGTTGTTTTAGCGCGTGATATAGGTACGGCGATGTTGGTAGGTATTCTGCTGGCTGGCGTTATGTCTGCGTTGATACCGCCTGATTATTTTGCTGACAAATTGGGTGGTGGCTTTACATCTATGCTGATTATGATGGTGATAGGCATTCCTATATATGCATGTTCTGCCGGATCGGTGCCGATAGCTTTTGCATTGATGGGGCTGGGTGTATCGCCAGGTGCCGCATTGGTCTTTTTGGTGACTGGGCCAGCAACTAATGCAGCAACTATTACGACGCTTTGGCGACTTTTAGGTAAGCGGCCTACCTTGATATATCTTTTTTCCATAGCGTTTTGCGCTTTAGTTGCTGGTTTATTGTTGGATGTAGTGATGACGACACCAGCAATTGATACTATTAAGCAGTGTGTTCATCATGATGGTAGTTCACTTTTCAATAATATAAGTGCGGTGGTCTTGTTTATTGTTTTACTGCCTGGTCTTGTAAGGAAAAAATCAAAGTCGTAAGACTCATATATTTTTATCTTGGTATATTGCAAGAACTGTATTAGCTTCGTAGGAGTTGTTATTTTGACTGTGGTGTTATCGTGTTGCTTTAATCAAAGGAGATAAGATGAAGGTAGTTTCGAGAATTGTAATTATTATGTTGGCTACATCTGTACTGTTTGCGGCTGACTCTCACAATGAAAAGACGGAACAGCTTAAGAGGTCGCTTAGAGGTAAGCGAGGTGCGATTTTAAGAGAAACCGTAGATCTCGAGATAGCTTTAAAAGCACATGAGATCACATCAAAGAATATACCAAAGGTTAGAGAGATTCTTAATAAGATGAATAAGGATCTCGCTTGGGCTAATCTTGAA
>DAOVUR010000222.1 GCA_030632465.1 bacterium
AGTCCTCGCGATCATTCAATTCAAGACTAGGTATGCATCCAACAAACAAATGCTGCGGGCGCGCAAACGCGACGCAGATTTGAGACGTTATCAACTTTTTAATAACTTCTCCGCGTTACCCCAAAGGATCTTCTCTTTGAGATCATCAGAGATATCTAGGCCTTCTATATTGGTTACCTCAACACCCTGATCGGTCCAGGGTGAGTCAGTACCAAAAAGAAGATATTCAGGCAGGTGCGCTTTAATAATCTTAGTTGCTAGCTCTTTACCACAAAGCTTAACAGCAAATGAGGTATCAAAATATACTTTCTTACCAACAAGATGTTTTGCGACGTTATCCCAATCGCCCCAACCACCCAAATGCGCAGCTACAATTCTAAGTGCAGGAAATCTTTCGGCGACACGAACCATTCTCACAGGATCAGCAATGCGATCCTTAGGATAGCCGACATCAAATCCAGCATGAAACAGCACTATCAACCCACATTCCTGCATACGCTCATAAAGAGGAAACATCTTTTTATCATCAACGGTAAAACCCTGATAATATGGGTGCATCTTAATACCTTTAAAGCCCTCATCAGCAACGGCAGAAATATGTTCAAGCGCTAATGGATCATCAGGATGAACTGAAGGAAACATAATAAAACGATCAGATGCAATCTGATGCGACCACTTCATGATATTATCAAACTGGCTAGGCCGCGTAGCAATAGCACATAACACAGATTGCTCTATGCCATTTTTGTCCATGGAATCAAGAAGAGAAGATATCTTGCCATCTAGACAGGGCACCACATTGCCATTATCCGCAACAGTAGCAACAGTCTTATCCGCAATACGGTCAGGAAATGCATGCGTATGAAAATCAATAATTTTACTCATACATCCCCATTAACTATCGAACCGCACACTGATAACTATTACTCTTAGTTATTCACTAACCTCAAACGCCGTAGGCACAATAACTATTCACTATTCATTATTAGTTATTCACTGCCTTAAGAGACTTCTTCAATCATATGATCGTAGAAAGAGAGGCAGTCATCAGGAGTGTCACCAGCGCGCCACTTGATAGCATCACGTGGATGCTGATTAAGCTGACCTGTGATTGCATAAGGCAGACTGTACCCCCAATCAATACGCTTAGCTAATGGCACAAATACGTCGTTACAACATTCAAGCACTGGACGTAGCTTGAATTTAGGGTTATGAAGGAAGCCGATCAGAAGCTCTAGCGGACAGTTACCTGCACCACGGCCAATACCACTGATAGTTGCATCAATTCTATTTGCACCATTAATAATAGCTTCAATAGAGTTAGAGAATGCTAGTTGTTGGTTATTATGCGCATGAAACCCTATTTCAATACCTGAACCATCAAGTACTTTATTATAAATACGGGTGATATCACGTACCTGCTCGGAATATAATGCACCAAAGCTATCTACAACATAGACTGCTGTAGGCAGTTCGCTCTTAACAACAAGCTCCAAGCCTGACGCCAAGTCTGCTTTATCAATTATAGAAGAAGCCATCAGCTGCATAGTAACTTCATACCCCTTGTCGCGCGAGTCTTGCATAATTTCAATAGCAAGTGGCACCTGATGGATATAACATGCAACTCGTACTGCATCAATAACACTATCTTCTTTAGGAAGAATATCTGTCTTATAATCAGTACGACCAGTATCAACCATAACCGAGAGCTTCATGTCTGAAGGATTCTCGCCAACAATATCACGAAGATCATCTTCGTCACAAAATTTCATTGGACCAAACTCATCACGAGAATAAATTTTCTTTGATGACTTATAGCCTAGTTCCATGTAGTCCACACCAGCAGCTACACATGTCTTATAAATCTTTTCAGTGAAGCCAGCGTCAAACTGATGATCAGTAACTAGGCCTCCATCACGTAACGTACAATCTAAAATTTTAATATCTGGACGGTATCCCACCCAACGGTCATGTGCTGTATTATCTTTTTTGCTCATAATTTATCTTCCATTCTAATTTGCTTTTTGTAATAATTCTTTAATCAAAATAATCAAGCGCGTAGAATATATGGTAAAGGGTGTCTAGGTCAACGATAATTAAGGAATATTACTCATGCAATGGTTTTACACAAAGAACGGCACACAGGAAGGACCAGTAGAATATTCAGATATAAAGAGACTTATAGCAGATGGGACACTCCTTCCTACCGACAACCTGTGGAACAAAAGTATGGGTGAAGAGTGGAAAAAACTATCAGATATATCGGAGTTTTCTGATAATCCACAGATACCAGCACTACCTAATACTATTGCTAACCCTGCATCAGTTGGTATCCCTGGCGCACTTTCAACTGGCCCAAAACCAGCCCATCTTGACGGCCCCATAAGTTGCACCGCCCCTGTTAGAGCATCTTGGGAGCGCATGAAAGATATCCTATTCCGCCCATTTAGCATGAAAAAATGGTTTATACTAGGCGTATCAGCCTGGCTAGCAACACTAGGCGAAGGTGGCGGAAGCTCTAGCTCATCGGGAAACTTTGGCGATAGCCAAAATGTATCTGGTGAAGATTTTTCACAAGGCATAGCATATATCAAAAATGTCTGGTGCACATATAGCACCTACATAATCATTGCAGCTGCAGTAATAACACTAATCATCATTGCTATAAGCCTACTTGTTGCCTGGTTAAAAGCACGCGGCAAATTTATGCTACTTGATAATATCATAAAAAACAGCGAAGAGATCACGGAACCTTGGCATACATTCAAGCAGCATGGACACTCCCTCTTTCTGTGGTATATAGCCTTTAGTATAATCAATATGCTTATTTTCCTTGTGATTGGCGGTATAGGTTTTCTATCTATTGGAATGCCATGCATAAAAGCTCAAGCTTTTGCCCCAGCAACTGTACCAGCCATAGCAGCTGTATCAATCATCACCCTACTATACATAGTCATCACGGCCTATATCGGTAGGTTTGTTGAAGATTTCATTATCCCAATTATGTACAACCGAGATATGACATTTACAGAAGCATTTGGGAAAATCAGAGGAATATACAAAAGGAATAGCGGTAAATTCATACTCTACGGTATCTTTTATGTAGTACTAGGCATGGCGTCTGGAATAGCCGTGCTCGGATTCATAATGCTCACTTGCTGCACCGCAATGTGCCTAATGATGATTCCATTTATCGGAACAGTTGTGATGTTGCCAGTCACTGTATTCTTCCGTGTCTATAGCGTGGAATATCTAGCGCAATTTGGTGGAGACTACATCTGCTTCCCTGACGAGAAGTGAAAACTCAGTGAACAGTGAATAACTAATAGTGAATAGTTATGGAGGTTTTCTATTAGTAAAACAGCTTTCCAAAGCTGTTATAACAGGGCTGGAACAGTTAAGATGGCGCAACAACTATTCATTATTCACTGTTCACTATTAACTATCTTTTAAAAGTCATATAGTAGAAGAATACATAACACAAGATAGTGCCGAGCATATTCCAGTGTGCATTATTACGGAAGAAGAGCTCTTTCCTGAAATATGGCAACGACTTCCAGTCAACATTCTTAAATGAAGGAAAGAATCGATTAACATCCTTGCAATACTGCTTGTAAGACTCACCAAAGATTTCGATAAGCACGGCCTCTTCACGCTTAACACGATTAAC
>DAOVUR010000137.1 GCA_030632465.1 bacterium
ACAGCAATACCAAGTGCATGCGCAACATCCACAGCGTTGAGAATTATATCACGCTTGCGAGTTAAATCAGGAGAAACATTAATACCAGCATCTGTTATCAGGGTTAAGCGGTTTTCCTCTGGTGCCGAGAAAACAGCAACATGACTAAGAATACGATCTGTCCGTAATCCATAAGCACGATCCATGACTTTTTTCATCAAGTCACCAGTCATAACCTGCCCCTTCATAAGAATATCGCCATGTCCATCACGTATCAGCTCAAGAGATTTTTCAATACAGATCAAACGTTCTGATTCATCAATTATCTCTATATTACTAATATCCAACTGTTCAGTATTAGCAATATGAACAATTTCCTCCTTATGCCCTACCATAGTTGCATCCACCAGCCCAGCTTCAACAGCTGCCACAACGGTTTTTACAACATCAGTTTCATCTGCACCAGCAACAATTAAGCGTGATTTATATTCAATATCACTTGCATGTTTTATAAGATCTGATGAATTATGGATCATTTAGTCATTTTCCTTCTTTAGTGCTGTGCGGCCTGTTCTTGCAATACCAAGAATAGAATATGGTTCTAACATCTGAATAAAACCTTTTACCTGTGAACTTTCGGCTACTAATTCCAGCGTAACAGTTTTCTCACCCACACCAACCATGTGCGCATGGAAAAGCTCTGCAATCTGCATAAGTGTAGAAATCTGCTCAGGACTAAAGGCTATTCTAATCAAAACGAGCTCACGCTCATAATGGTCTCCTAGTCCAAGTCGCTCCATATTCTCTATTTCAATAACCGAAGATAGCTTATGGGCCAATGTAGCTAGATCTTCTTCACCTGAATCTGCGACAATAGTAATGGACGAATATTCCTCACGCTCCGTCTCTGCAACAACCAAGCTACTTATATTGATATTAAGTTCCTTGAAAAGGTCTGTAATCAGAGCCAGTACCCCGGGTTGGTTGCGTACAAGTCCTGTAATTATCTGTTCCATTTTGACGTCTCCTAAATAAATCAAAATCCTTGTGAAATAAACGAGGGTCAAAATATCTAATTAGACAATAAAAAGCAACAAATAAATAAGGGAAATAGAAGACAGAATTCGGAGGCCAGGGGGCGGAAGCCGGAGGTCAGAAGACCGCGGTCGGAAGTCAGATGCCAGGGACCAGCAGACTAGTGGCACTATCGCTAGGAAACGGGACTTTAGTCCCGTTAATACGGTGCGGCTAAAGCCACATTTCCTAGTCCTTTTTGCCTTTGATTTTGTCTTCAGCTCTCTGGATGACATAGTAGATCATCGGAACAATCGCAAGACTAATAGCTGTAGCAACCAGCATTCCACCAAACACAATAGTTCCAAGAACCTTGCGGCTTTCTGCACCAGCACCAGTAGCAACCAGTAGCGGCAGCACTCCAAGGATAAACGAAAAGGCGGTCATAAGCACCGCTCTAAAACGAATATGAACAGACTCAACAGCTGCATCAAAAACAGAAGCACCCTCTTTACGTTTTTGCATAGCAAATTCGACAATCAAAATAGCACTCTTAGTAGATAGCCCAATCAGCAGAACAATACCAACTTGCGTATATACATTATTATCCATACCTCGCATCAGTACAGCCGCTACCGCACCGGCTAGAGCCGTAGGAACCGCCATACAGACAGCAATCGGGATTGTCCAGCTTTCGTACTGAGCAGCCAGCACTAAATACACAAGAACAATAGCTAACATAAAAATAGCCGTCGTAGAACCTGCTGCCACCCGCTGTTGATAAGAAAGCTCTATCCACTGTAATCCCATTGAGGTAGGCAGCTTTTCTTTTGCCATATTCTCTACAGCATCCATAGCCCCGCCAGAACTGAATCCAGATGCCTCATTACCCATAATCTTAACGGACGGATACATATTAAAATGTGTAATAGATTGCGGACCAAAAGTTTCATTAACATCAGCAATACTACCAAGCGGAACCATATTACCGCTAGGCGCCCTAAACTCTAATTTTCTTATATCATCAGGCTTCTGGCGATATTGCTGGTCAGCCTGCGCCTTCACCTGGAAAGTCTGATTGTAAAGTGTGAAATCATTAATGTATGATGAGCCTAAGTACACCTGCATTGTATCGAACACCGAATCCATAGCTAGTCCGCGCGCCAGCACACTATCGCGATTGATATCTACAGTTAACTGCGGCACATCAGACTTAAATGTACTATTCATTCCTGATATAGAAGGCTCCGCAGAAGCACTTGCGGCAAAGTCGCCAGCAACCTGTTCAAGGCTCTGCAAGCCTGCTCCACCAACATCCTGTAGCATAAATGTAAACCCGCCGCTCAAGCCTAAACCAGGTAATGAAGGTGTGGGGAAGGCAAATGCCATGCCATCTTGGAGTCCAGCAAAGCCCATATTAAGGTGTTGCAAGATTGCCGCCTGGCTCTCTGACTTATCTCTATCATCCCAATCCTTAAAGATAACAAAAGAAAAGCCCATATTAGGAACAACAACACCATCTAGAATAGAAAAACCAGTAATCGTAATATAACGATCAACACCGGGAGTATTCTCAATAACTTTATCAGTCTTCTTGACAAATGCTTTTATCCTGCTCTGCGACGCCGCACTCGGAAGCTGAGTAACTGCGATACAGAACCCTTCATCTTCCTGTGGTACAAAACCTACTGGCAACTTAGAGAAACCATAAATAGACCCTGCAGTAAGAGCTAAAAACAGAAGAATACCTATTGCCGAACGACGCATCAAAAACCGTACAATTGACATATAACCAGTCGTGCTTTTCTCTAACCCATTATTAAACCCTTTAAATATCCGTCCCTGTTTACCTTCATCTACTTGGCGTAACAAGACTGCACATAATGCGGGACTCAGAGTTAACGCATTCAGTGTACTAAAACAAGTTGCCATAGAAATAGTAACAGCAAACTGTTTAAACAGCGTACCAGTTATACCGCCCATAAATGCTGTTGGTATAAATACAGACAACAAAACTAGCGTTGTCGCAATTACTGGCCCAGAAATCTCTGTCATCGCAAGCTTAGCCGCTTCCGCTGGAGTATGTTTTCCTGACTGCAGATGACGTGTCGCATTTTCTACCACCACAATTGCATCATCCACCACAATACCAATAACCAGAACTAATCCAAAAAGTGTAAACTGATTTATCGAGTATCCCATCCCGGCCAAAGCCAAGAATGTACCGATCAACGATACTGGTATCGTTACCGCCGGAATTATTGTGGCACGAAAGTTCTGTAAGAAAATATAAACTGTAAAAATAACTAATATAAGAGTTATAAAGAGCGTAATTATGACTTCTTTAAGTGATGCCTTAATAATATCAGTATTATCATATACTACATTATATCCTAAGCCTTTAGGAAATTTCTCACTTAATTCTTCCATTTTGGCTTTTACACCATCAGCCACTTCGATAGCATTGGCACCAGGAATCTGATAAACAGCCATAACCGCCGCCGGCTTACCTACAAATGTAGCCGTTGTACCATAACTATCTGCACCGAGTTCAACGCGAGCAACATCATGCAACCTTACAATCTGACCTTTATCGCCAGAGCGTAAGACTATATTGCCGAACTCTTCAGGTTCAACCAAACGTCCTCTCACCTTAACAGTATATTGAAATGCAATATCATCAGATACGGGAGGCTCACCAATTTGTCCGGCAGCAACCTGCTGATTCTGTGATCGTACAGCAGCAACCACATCATTTGCGTTCATATCCAGACTGCGCAACTTATCAGGATTAAGCCATATTCTTATGCTATAATCCCCCACACCAAACGCTTGCACATCACCTACCCCAGGAACACGGGCGATTTCATCCCGAATCTGTATCTTCATATAATTTGAAAGAAACAGATCGTCAAATTTATTACCCTCGCTGTAGATAGCTAGATAAACGCTGGCATTAGTTGATTTCTTTTTAGTGGTCACACCAAGACGCTTAACCTCTTCAGGTAACTTAGCTGTAGCAACAGTAACCCGATTCTGCGCCAATACATTGGCCATATCCAAATCAGTTCCAGACTCGAAGGTTATAGTAAGATTCATGCTACCATCATTGCCGGAAACAGACTGCATATAGATCATGCCTTCCACTCCGTTAACTTCTTTCTCGATAACTGTGGCAACAGTGTCGGCAACTGTTTCAGCATCAGCTCCAGGATAGACAGCAGAAACAGTTACTGATGGCGGTGCAATCTCGGGATAACGCTCAACTGGCAGTGAGGTCAGTGCGATAACACCGAGAATAACAATAGTGATAGAGATTACCATTGCAAAGATAGGACGATTTATAAATAAATGACTAAACATAATCTATTTTTCCTGTGTTGGAATGGATATATCAGAATTTTTAGAAACTGGAGCCTCTTTTGTTGCAGTGGCCTCTTCTGCATTAACAGGAATCCCCGGTCTAGCACGGGACAAACCATTAACAATGACTCTATCTGTTACAGCAATTCCCTCTATGATAATACGACTATCTTCATAAATCGGACCAACTTTAACATAATGACTATCAACTATACCTTCTGCATTAACTACCAACAGATAGGAGCCAACCATATCTCGTTGAATTGCCAGTGACGGAACTAATATAGCCTGCTTATATACTCTAGGGATCAATATTTTGGCAAACATACCGGATATCAGTTTACCCTTTTCATTTGGAAAAACTGCACGTATAGGCAATGTTCCTGTTTCTACATCCACCTGATTACCTATATAATCAACATCACCTTCTTGGTCATATAACGTACCATTAGCTAATTCCAGTTTGACAGCGTAACTACCATCCTCTATAGCACCACGTACACCGGCCGCTTTTTTTAGATAATCCAGCAATGTTCTCTCATCAATATTAAAATATACCTGGATGGGATCAATAGTAACCAACTCTGCAAGTTTAGTCGGAACGGGGCCACCAACCACATTTCCGACACTAACAAAGTGACGAGATATACGCCCACTAACAGGGGCTGTTACGATTGTATATGACAAGTCTAGTTCAGCGGATGCCAGCTGAGCCTGTGCCGCCAACAGATTAGCTTTAGCACCCTCCATGTTGCCTTCAGCAACCAGCACGTCAATCTCTGATATAGCTTTAGTTTTGAACGCTGTCTGCATCCGCTCCAAAGTGAATTTAGTAACCTTAAGCTGAGCCGCAGCCTTCGCTACATCTGCTTTAGTTTTTTCCACTGCTGCTTCATACAAAACAGATTCGATTGTGAAAAGTTTATCCCCCGCCTTAACTGAATCGCCATCCTTGAAATCTACAGTTTCCAGATAACCGCGGACACGCGCCTGAATATCTATAATGTCTTTTGCACGAACCTGCCCTGGGAACCTGAGATAAACAGTCATACCACGCTGTGAAGGCGTTGCAACATTTACTGAACGCGGCTGTTGCATTCCTGCACCATCAT
>DAOVUR010000185.1 GCA_030632465.1 bacterium
CCTGTCATTAATGGCGCACCTATAGCGGCAAATCCAAGAAAGATACTCAGAATGCCTAGAATTACCAATAGTGTATGCCTTTTCTTTAGTAGGGCTGTTACGTCTTGGTCCGATATTTTAGTTTGTATGTCGTTCATATTTCCCCTTTTTTAATTATTACAACACCTGATTGCCGAGTAAAATACTCATCATTAGGTCACGATAAATCTGTTGGTATATTTATTCAAGTATAAATATCTGTGATTTACTTTTTTTTCTATGGCGCGCGTGGGTGCATAACTGTTTATGTTTTGGTAGAAAAAAAAGGGAAAATCTTGACAGAAAATGCTAAATTGCTAGGGTTGCGGCTATGAAAAACATAATTAAAGATCTTGAAGGTTGTCAGAAGGAGATACAGGTTACTGCGGAGTGGGGGGATGTGATTGGTGATTATGATGATGTGGTTGCCGACTATATGCAGGCTGGGCTGCCTGGATTCCGTCCAGGGAAAATACCAAAGGCGTTGGTGGAAAAACGATATAAGTTAAAGATTGCGGCAGATGTTGCGGATCGTAGTGCGAAACGCATCTTTAAGGAGATAATGGTTCAATCTGATCTGGACTTTACTGGGGTTGCAGAAGTATCTGATATTAATTTTACTAATGGTGAAGGGTTAACATTTAAAGCTCAATTTACTGTTGTGCCGGAGTTTGAATTACCTGATTATAAGGCGTATAAGCCAAATAAAGATGAGGATGACCCTGAAGATGCCCTTACTCAGTATTTGTTGAGTAGTTCGAAACTGGAAATCCCCGAGTCTATGATTGATTATGAGGCTAATTTCGCGGAAGAAGGAGAATCAGAAGAGGCTGCACGTCAATCGGCGGCTGAGCGAGTTAAGCTTTTATTGATTCTGAAGAAAATATCTAATGTTGAAGGCATTGAGGTTGAGAATTCTGATCTTGATGAGCGAATTGCTGCTATGGCTGTTGAGTATGATATGACGGTGGATCAGCTACTAGCGAGTCTTAATCAAAGTAATGCTATGCCACGGATCAGGTCATTTTTGTTGGCTGAGCATACGATTGCATACCTGCTGGAGCAGTAGCGCTTTATCTTTATCTATAACCGCAGTAACGCCATCTGATAGAGCTATTTCATTTGAGAGGCCTATGGGGCTTTCTTTAAATAATGTTCCGTAGAATAGGCAGGCAGCAATATAGCTGCCGAGGATATTGGGGTGGCTCTCATCTTTTTTGTACAGCGAGAGTTCTGGCGATTCTTTTAGCGCCATTTGCCATGCAACACCTACTGCGGCAACATCTACATTTAGTTCTTTGCCTGCGTTCATATAGCTTTGCGTTATAGTATCTTGCGTCTCTGGGCTATATTTTCTTGCCCAAGTTAGATATAACATGGGTTGAGCACTGCATACTGATTCTATGCGTGAGACAAGTGTTTTTGCTGAGTTCAGGAGTTTTTCTGGAGCTTCAATGCCGTGAGTGCTCTGGTCTTGCATGATGATGAAATCCCAGTCACCTTTCTTTATTGCGTTTGCTGTATTTAGGTTATAGCAGTGCCATTCAAGCGACTTTCCGCCTTCAGCAACCATTTCTGTTTCAATTGATTTGCCAGCTTTAGTTGCCAGCTCTTGTATCATTTTGGGAAGGTTGTTTCCGTATGTATAGCTATTTCCAATAAATAGTACTTTCATTTACTATCCCTTTTGGTGGGTTACTGTTATCAATATTTTACGATCTTGGTTGTGATGCACATCTGATGCAGAGTACAACATCAGGGATTGTATCTAGACGTGCTTTATTAATACGATTGTGACAACGACAGCAGTCTCCGTATGTGCCTTTCTCCATTCTGCTGAATGCGGTTTGAATACGAATTAATCTTTCTTCCCGTCGTCGTTTTATTTCTAGCGCCATCTGTTGCACTTGTATAGCATCATTGCGCGATATTCTTCCCATGGTTCCGTTAAGCTGGATGGGGGCGCATTCCTCGTTGGCTAGTGCTATTTCTTGTTTTAGAGTGACTTGAAGCTCTTCTAGCATCGTCCTATATTTTTCTACGTCATCCTTCATTCTTGAAAGCCTTGCTCCAGTATTAAGTGTTGTGTCCACCTTGATTTTATTTCATCCGTAGTTTATTAGGTCTTACAGGTGTTGCTGTTGAAGTTCTCATTGGTGCTGTTAGCTCTCTGATAGCTTCAGCACCGTTGTCATCTTCACTAAGTGTTTCTAATAGCATTCTTTTTGCCTGTCGGAGGCTAACTGAGAAGCATTTGTATATATTTTTCCGTCTTGCAATCTCGAGCGTCTTGACTCCGCAGGGGTATACTGTGCCGGACCATTTAGCGCCGTCGGAGTCGGTGTTGCGTCTGGCTTTCAGGACGATAACTGGTATGCCACCTTGAGTTACGGGAAGCAGCTCTTTCTTTTCGATCATGGTCGGTTGCATTCTTTTTACTTTGTCGTTAGGGTCCTGGATGAGAGATATTGTTATTCGTTGTGGGCGTGATAAAACAATGTCATTGTCGATCATCTGTTGAATATTGCCTTGGAGTTTAATGGCATTATTTCTAAGAGTATCTTCAAACTCTTGAATGGCAGAAAGTTTATCTAGGTACCGTAAGTCCTGTTGTGATAATTGTGATTTTCTGATTTTGATCTGTTTGCCTTTAGCGGTTTGCAATATGACTTGGTATTTGCTTGTTTTAGTAAGTTGTGCGTCAACGCTATCGCCAGACTTAGAGATCCATGTCCGCATCTCGCCCGCTTGTATGAATGATGCGGTAGAAATTGTTATACAATAAAATATTATGCTGGCTCTTCTTTTTAAATTCACCTTACCTCCATTGTGTTCTGATTATTCAAAGATGATATGTGAATATATGGCAAAAGAAAAGCAGATTATACACCTTGGTGGTTCATATTTAAGGCAAGCATTACTATTATATTGCTTCTTGTGCCTTAAAAGAACTACTATTCTGATTGATTACAGGTGAAAGTTGATGTTTATTGAAAAGAGGGGTTTCGGGATGAGGCTTGTGGATATAGTAAAGAGTGAATGCGTCGTAGCTGGCATGGAAGCATCAGGCAAGGAAGATTGTCTTGAAAAGATAGCGCATATAGCCAAGAAGTCATCGCTACTTGATGGTGTTACAGAGGCTGATATTCTAGCAGGTTTTAAGAATCGTGAAGAACTTGGTAGCACTGGTTATGGACATGGCATTGCTATTCCACACTGCCGGTTGCCTGGAGTTGAGGATTTTGTTGTCGGTGTAATTACCGTTCCTGCTGGTGTTGATTTTGATTCTATGGATGGAGAAAAAACTAACTTATTAATATTTATTATAGCACCAGAGAGCGAAGCAAATGGACATGTTCATCTTCTCTCTGCTGTATCCGGGATTCTTAGAATAGCTGATGCCAGAACCGAAATGGTAGCGGCCTCTTCATCAGAATTGTTACGCGAAAGCTTTTTGCGACATGGTCGTGATGATCTTAAGAGTAATGAAGACGAAGAGCGTTATCTGTTTCATATTACTGTCGTGAATGATGATCTGTTTAAGGATATTTTACAGGCTGTTACGGCAATGGATCCAGTTTCTGTGAGTGTGGTTGATGTTAAGCAATCATCTGAGTATCTGTCTAAGATGCCGCTCTTTGCGGGTTTCTGGAATGACAGAGAGAGTAATTCTGCTAGGATTATTATTGCCCAGCTGGTTAAGCATCTTACTAATGAGACAATACGTAGTATAGAAGATGTCACCGGTAAGTTGACTGAGAGTACTGAAGTTTCGGTATCTGTTCAGAAACTTTTCTATTCAGCAGGCAGCACAAGCGCCTAATCAACTAGAAGTTATATTATGAATATTCTTACGCTTATCGGTATTACTGTTGTGCTTGCATACTATATGGGGCATGGTGCAAAAAAGATTAAATTGCCATCTCTAATAGGGTATATGGTGCTTGGTGTTATATTAGGTTCATCTGTACTTGGGCATTTTACAGAAGAAATTATTGAAGAGCTAGGTTTTATAACCGAGATCGCATTAGGTTTTGTTGCAATTAGTATAGGTATGGAACTGAGTATGTCATCGCTTAAGCGGCAGGGGATAGGGATTGTTTCCATTATTCTTGCTGAATCTTTTGCGGCTTTCTTTGTGGTTCTTATATCTGTATATGCCTTGACGAGGGATTTACCTATGTCGCTGATTTTTGCAGCTATGGCTCCAGCAAGTGCACCGGCTGGTACTGTTGCTGTTATTCATGAGTGCAAAGCTCAAGGTAGTCTTACTAAAGCGTTGTATGCTGTTGTTGGGTTTGATGATGGCTTAGCGATTATAATATTTGGGTTTGCAGCAACTGTAGCTAAGAGTC
>DAOVUR010000052.1 GCA_030632465.1 bacterium
AGGTGCAGACGAATTAAACGTAATGGACTGCATAGAGTGTGGATGTTGCTCATTCTCATGTCCGGCTCATCGCCCATTAGTTCAGCATATGAAGCAAGGCAAAGCGTGGGCTATGTTGCAAAGAAGAAAAGCTCAACAGAAGTAGCCGGAGGCCTGGAGTCGGAGATCGGAAGTCGGAGGTCAGGAGTCAGAAAACAGAAAACAGAAAAGAATAACTGAATATCGAATAAGGATTAACGATTTTAGAATTTAGAACATGTGTAGATAGTAAATACTTCATAAATCGTTAATCGATGTTCCTTGTTCTTAAATCATTTTAAATATTTTACCCCTCTTTGGGTAGTAGTAAACTAAAAAGAAATTGGAATCGCCCATGGCGCAAGAAAAACAATATATTGTCAGTACATCACCGCATGCCCACGCTGGATCGTCAGTGCAGCGCATTATGCTAGATGTTATCATCGCTCTACTGCCAGCAGTAGCAGCATCAATCTACTTTTTCGGCTGGCACGCTCTTCGCTTAACTGCGGTATGCGTTATAGCCTCTGTAGCAATTGAAGCACTCTGCCGCAAAATGATGGGGCGTAACTTGGGCATCAGAGACCTAAGTGCTATTGTCACCGGATTGCTGCTTGCACTCAACCTACCGCCATCGCTACCAAGCTGGATGGCTATTGTTGGCTGTATCTTTGCTATTGGTATCGCCAAGCAGTTATTTGGCGGAATCGGCTACAATCCATTTAACCCAGCACTTATTGGCCGTGTAGCGCTACTTGTTGCATTTCCTGTCGCGATGACAAGCTGGAACGAAGCACTCAGCCCTGAACGCTGGAGCGGCTTAGCTTGGGCTGTCGATGCAACCACATCAGCTACACCACTATCCGCTATAAAAACCGCTATTGCCAATACCGGCACAATCCCAGCTGACCTAATGTGGACCAGTAAAAGTATGATTCACTATATGCTTGGCGATATGAGCGGTAGTGTTGGTGAAGTCTCTGCCATTGCCCTTATTATCGGCGGTATCTATCTACTATGGAGACGCTGCATAACATGGCATATCCCAGTCGCATTTATCGGCACAGTCGCTATATTTGCCGGCATCCTGCATGCTGTTAATGGTGATGCCAATATGCCAGTCAACTTTCACCTACTAGCGGGCGGTCTCATGATAGGTGCAATTTTCATGGCCACTGATATGGTCACATCACCTGTTACTAAGAAAGGAATGCTTATCTTTGGTGTAGGTTGTGGACTCTTAACAATGCTTATTAGGCGCTGGGGCGGTTACCCTGAAGGTGTCAGTTTTTCTATCCTTATCATGAACGCTGTGACGCCTCTTATTAACAGAGCTACACACCCAAGAATATTTGGACACTTATCAAAAAGCAAACAAGCTAAAGCAGACAAAGAAGGAGATGCCAAGTGAAAGAAATTATTAAATTAACCAGTGTACTTACTTTAATTTGCTTAATCTCAGGCGCGCTACTAGCCGCAGTCAGCAGTGTAACTAAAGCACCTATTGAAAAAGCTGCAATGGCCGGAAAACGCAAAGCAATCGATAAAGTTCTTCCAGCAAAAGAAGGCGTCAAATTTGACGTGGAACCATTGGATATAATAGATAACGATCAAACATGGACTTTTTATGTAGCCCGCGATCAAGGCAAATTCGTAGGCGCCGCCGTAGAAGCTAGTTCCGACAAAGGATACAGTGGTGAAGTTAAAATTATGGTCGGTATTAATGCTGAGAACAATGTACAAGCTATTGCCATTGTTGCACAATCAGAAACTCCTGGACTTGGTGCCAGAATGGTGGAGCCATCATTTAAAGATCAATTTAAAAATAAAAATATCAATACAACAAAGTGGGCAGTAAAGAAAGATCAAGGCGATATCGATCAGATCACTGCAGCCACAATTTCATCACGTGCTGTTGTTGATGCGGTAAAAGCCGGCATTGATGTATTTACAAAACATAAAGCAGAAATTATTAAATAAGAAAAAGTCTATTATAATCCGTCCCCAGCCGGCTTGTCCGGTTGGAACGTGAGATTTATTGACCAGCGCTTGCTATCAATAAATCTTATTCCCCAACGACACAAGGTCGTAGGGGGATAAAAAAAGCTTATAAACAGGAATAAAGATAAATGAAATTTTATACAGAACTTATTAAAGGACTTTGGAAAGAGAATCCAATCTTCAGATTAGTCCTCGGCATGTGCCCTACTCTAGCGGTTACCACCTCACTAGAAAATGGACTCGGCATGGGCTTAGCCTCAACCTTCGTTTTAGTCTGCTCAAATATTGTTATTTCATCAGTGCGTAATCTTATCCCTGCAAAAGTGCGTATTCCATGCTTTATCGTAATTATTGCTACCTTTGTTACTATTGTTGATTTGGTAATGGCAGGTTTTGCTCCAGCACTGCATAAGAATCTAGGCCTATTCATTCCGCTAATTGTAGTCAACTGCGTTATCCTTGGACGTGCAGAAGCATTTGCATCAAAAAACTCTGTATTCCTCTCTATTGCTGATGGTATCGGCATGGGGCTCGGCTTTACTCTCGGACTCGCAGGTCTGGGTGCAGTACGTGAAATACTCGGCGCTGGATCACTAACAGTATGGGGCAACCTTAAATTTGTTATCCCTGGCTATGAACCAATGATTCTTATGATTCTTGCACCGGGTGGCTTTATTGCACTTGGAATAATTCTTGGCCTTATGAATCACATACAAGCCGTTGGCGCACGCCGTAAAGGCACAGCACTACCAACACCTGTTCATCTAGACTGTCGCCACTGCACCATCTGTAAATTCGGCGCATAGTAGTTACCTATCTCCGAGAGGTAACAGACACGAGCAGAAAGTAAAACAGTCAGAGTTGCCTCTTGCGGAGAGGGACGACTACGTTAGGACTAACAACCATGAAAAGACAAAAACCTCGTATTTTATTTGTCTGTAACTCCATGGATCGCTCAGAACTAGCAATCGCTATCGGCATCAGAGAGTTAGGCTACGATATAAAAGTAGCGATAGACCAGAACTGCGAGCCTATAGAAAAAATCAAGGCAAGTGGACTGCCTATTGAGTCTTTCTCGGTTCGTCATCGTATGGATCTTAAAGCGGTAAAATTGTTGCGTAGCCGCCTAGAAGCTGACACACCAGATGTTATCTATGCACCAACCAATCGCACTCTGTCTGTAAGCTTAATCGCTGCAAAAAAACTGCCTATCAAAGTGGTCGGCTACCGTGGCACTATCGGACATATAAAGAGACTTAACCCTGCATCATGGCTAACATACCTTAACCCACGCTTAGCGCATATTATATGTGTATCAGAAGCGGTACGGCAACATCTAATCAATGACGTGCATATATCAGCGAATAAAGTGACAACAATCCATAAAGGACACGATGTCGCATGGTATCAACAGCCTGACCCAATAGACTTAAAGTCACTTGGCGTTCCTGCAGATACATTAGTTATCGGCTTTGCCGGCAATATGCGCCCTGTTAAAGGTGTTGATATACTTATAAAAGCCCTAGACCACCTTCCAGAAACATCCAAGGTACACCTACTTCTTATTGGTGATGTCCGTGATAATGCAGTGGAAAAACTGACTGCTATGCCGCAATATAAAAATCGCCTAACTATGACAGGATACCGTAGCGATGCACCATCACTGATCAATGCATGTGATATCTTTGTTATGCCATCAATTGAACGCGAAGGTCTACCACGCGCAGTAATAGAAGCAATGACCATGAAGTTGCCGGTTATCGTATCCGATGTTGGCGGTATGCCGGAACAGGTTGTAAATAACGAATGTGGCCTCGTCGTTCCACCAAGCAACCCTAAGGCGCTGGCAACTGCCATACAAACCTTAGCAGACTCAGAAGAGCTTTGTCAAAAGTTTGGTGAAGCTGCGTCGATAAGAATCGAAAAACAGTTTAACATTAACCAGACCATCAATAGCATGGCTGCTTTATTTGACAGACAATAGAACCTTCAAATGCCGGACTTAGGCTTGCAAACCGTTACGATCTACTCATCAACAACTGATCGAAATAATTCTTCCATGCAGTCCGTTGTGCGAGCAATAGTGAAATGCTTTTTAATACGCAGTTCGGCCGCCTCTCCCATTCGCCTGCAACCATCAGCATCCTGCTCCATATCATAAAGTGCTTTCGATAACGCCTCAGGATCGGACGGAGGTACTACAACTCCAGAAACAGACGCTTCAACAAGCTCCGGCATACCACCAGCATCTGAAACTATTGGTGGAACCGATTGCGCCATCGCCTCAACCACTGCACGGCAGAGACCTTCACGATTAATGGAGGGCATGACAAATGCATTGCAACCGCCCATTAGCTGACATGCATCACTACGAAAACCTGCTAGATGCACACGTGCCGAATAGATCGGATTACGCAACATACGCTTAACACGTTTACACCGTACCTCGCCAACCAAAAGTACCCTAATCTTACTATTAGAAGGAAGCTGAACCAAAGCTTTTAGGAGCATATCAATTCCCTTAACAGGTCGGATATTACCAGTAAAACCAATAATAAAGGCATTCTCAGGGAACTCAAATTCAGACAGATCAGCGGCGATATCAGATTTATACCACTCGACATCAAAACCTTTATAGGCAGTAAGCATCTTTGCTTTGATCCGCATATTTACCAGATATTCTTCTACAGCTTTTGACAAACACACAATCCCCGCAAGTCTCGGATGCAGATATGTAACGAGGGAGGCTGGATCATAATGGCGTATATGCCCCACAGTACCTCTATACCCGACAACCTTAGTAGCAAGAGAACGTGTTGCCATAAGAGCGACAGCTAATGTTCTGTTGTTAGGAGCATAAATCAGATCTGGCGGGTCCTTCCGGAAACGAGCACTTAGCGACCTGACAGCGGAGAAATCGAAACGGTGTTTAACATCAAACACCTCACTTGTAACCGAGACATCATCAAATGCACCATCAGGCTGCCAGCCTGAATTATAGATCACATGCACCAGGTGACCACGTCGAGCAAAATCACAATATGCCGCAACCTCAGATAAATCACATGCCCTAGCAAGAACAGTTATCTTCATTCTCTCCCTTATCATTGCATACCCATCAAGAACTCGATATATCTTTGTTATTCCAGCACAGGTTCCGGCAGAAGAGATGAAGGCACGCCGCATACTTCAACCAATCTATCAGCAAGGTTTTTCATGCGCTCAGATGACTCAGACGCAAGTTCCAGTGCGGGCTTGCTGTCAGGCGGCAGAGTGCCAAAATAATCCCCTACTAGCATGTCAACCGCACAACTTATAACCGAAAGTGGCTGACATAACTCCTGAACAATCTCCTGCACAAGCGCCCATTCATGCTTAGTAGAAGAATCTTTATCCGCAGAATCCTTGAGGCCAATAGCGAGGTCATTAATTTTATCGTTTGTATGTTCAACAACCGCATCTACTTCTTTACTAACTTGTTCCAGAGACTCAACCACGCGCTGCTTCTCATCAACCCCCGTTTCCTCACCATCAAAATCATCTAACAACTTAGATAGATCAGTAAGCACACGCTCTAATGTCGATGTGGAATCGCCAAGCACATCATGAGACGAATCACTCGTAATGCCCGACTGCACCACCATCTTATTCCATTCGCTCTCATCCATGCCGCCATCATTCAGCTTATCATGTAAGCCTGACTCCTTAATCCATGCAGCATCCTTGTTCTTTAACAGCTTTAGCAATTCCATTTCGCTAGTATTGACAGATTTTTGCCGCTTAGCATAATCAGAAACAACACCATCCACCTTAAGTTCATCACGCATATTACCCATGCATGTTGTTACCTGTTCTGGCAGATCCTCATCACTAGCACCTGCAGCAAAGTCATGTAGTTTATCCAAGACCGACTTCTCCATCATCAGCAAAGACTTAGCGATTTTTTTGCGGCCAGCCTTAGTTTTTGACGATGAAGACTTCAACTGCGTACTGAATGTACGACGTAAACAACCAACCAAGATATCGCCAATAGATTCACCTGTTGCCAGATCAGGATTACGCTGACTGATACTAACTGAATTCATTATAAGTTCTGATAACTTACCGATATTATTCTCTGTCGGGTCGATATCCTGTAAAGCATCCGGCGCATCAACATCAACATCCCCTTTCAGGAATGCTACAATCTGCTGTACGGTTTCTGAGCCATACCCGCCATCACCATCAGCATCACCATCACCATCCTTCTCATCCTTTTTGAAGACATCCTCATCTTCGAGAACTTCCCGAAGCATAACTTTACTAGCAGCAATATGCTCAAGCCCACTTTCATCAAGCGCTTTAGCAAAATCACCGCCACCATTTGCTGTCTCACGTGCGGTTAATAAGATAATAAACTGTATAAATTCATCTTCTGACATACCTCTAGTGAAGGTAAATCCCGCTATTTCAAGGATCGCAAGGCGTTCAATAAATCTAGCTATAAAATTACTACTCTCAGTAAGAGGCACCATATCAATCAGCAACTGATTATCAACAATATTGAAACTTATCCTCTTTCGGTTTATTAAAATATTTCCAAGTAGTTCAAAACTACTCTCCATAGCCTCAATAGAAATACTATGTTCAATTCCGTATAGATCTACACCTGATATAATTTTACCTAACAATGCAACTAATTGCGGAACAGCAACCTTGTCATCAACTTTACTTTTGTTTTCAGCATTCATAAATAAACTATAGCATGGCACCAAATATTATGTATAGGAAAAACTTAAAAAGGCTAGATCAACCAGCAAAAAGGCAAAAAAAAGACAGTAGCACTAATGCTACTGTCTATAATATTCAAACTGTCCTTAAATTAAGGACTAAATAATCACATCTTCTGTATCAATATCAAAGAAATGAGTCTTTTTCATCATCACAGCAAATTCAATCTCGTCACCAACCGTAAATCTTAGATGTGCATCAACACGCGATATGATTGACGAACTTCCTACACCCAAGTAAAGAATGGTTTCAGCACCCATAGGCTCAATAACTTTCACTTTAGATGTCATAACTGGCGATGACTCATATCCTACTGCGTCAGGAGAACCGATATCTTCAGGGCGAATACCCAATGTAATCTTTTTACCAGCATAAGGTTTTAGGGCAACTTTATGCTCATCATAAACAGGCAAGTTCACTCCACCTTCAGCAACAAATGTAAGTGTATCATCTTTAGCGACAATCTCACCTTCAATAAAGTTCATTGGCGGTGTACCAATAAAGCTAGCAACAAACTTATTTACTGGATTATCATATAGAGTAATAGGATCATCAACCTGTTGTACAAAACCATCTTTCATTACAACAATACGCTCACCCATAGTCATAGCTTCAATCTGATCATGCGTAACATAAATCATAGTAGAGCCAAGCTGAGAATGGAGCTGACTAATTTCAACACGCATCTGCACACGTAATTTTGCATCAAGGTTAGAAAGAGGTTCATCAAATAAGAATACAGCTGGCTTACGCACAATTGCACGTCCAACAGCTACACGCTGACGCTGTCCACCAGAAAGAGCTTTAGGACGACGTTCTAGATAGTCCTCTAGGCCTAATATCTTGGCCGCTTCTTCAATACGTACATTAATCTCTTTTTTAGGGAACTTACGAAGCTTAAGACCAAAAGCCATGTTATCACGCACTGTCATATGAGGATATAGTGCATAGTTCTGGAAAACCATAGCGATATCACGATCCTTTGGTGGAACATCATTAACAACACGATCACCAATCTTAATCGTACCAGCTGTAATCTCTTCTAGTCCGGCAACCATGCGTAGAGTTGTAGATTTACCACACCCTGAAGGACCTACCAACACTATAAATTCGCCCTCTTTAATATCAAGATTAAAGTTATCAACGGCTTTTTCTGATCCTGTCCCTGGATAAACCTTATCTACACCTGTAAGTGTTACTGTTGCCATGAGATATATTCCCTTATTTTATATAAATTTTGCGGATTAATTGACCTAAACTAACAAAACGACACTACTACTGTCAAGCGATCAAGCTACTATATGATAATAAATTACCATATTTCCCCACCATTTGTAGCGCGCATTCTCAGAACGAGCATTTTATCTACAACGACCATTTATAAAGCATCTTAGGCTGAGTCGCTTCCTGCACCATACTCTCCACTGGATTCCAGCTCTGCATAGCTTTAAAGAAGGATGAAAATGTAAAGTTCTGCTCATAACGATAGATTTTAACAGTATCAACATCTAAGATTTCAGCAGTCTTCTTAACGGCATCATCCCAATAGCCAATCTGATCGATCAACTTAAGCGCAAGAGCTTCATCCGCAGAATAAATTCTACCATCAGCCAACTCCTGAACATCCTGTAGCGGTAAATCTCTCCCCTTAGCCACAAGCCCCACAAACCTCGCATGCATTCCATCTACCAACTTCTGCACCATCAGTTGCTGTTCCGGATTAATCTCACTCATAGGATTTAGCATATCCTTATTCTTACCAGACTTAATAGTTACATCCTTAATGCCTATTTTATCACTAAGCTCACGAATATTCATCGACTGAATAAGCACTCCGATCGATCCTGTTATCGTCGTTGGATGCGCAATAATATGATCTGAAGCTAACGCAATATAGTACGCCCCTGATGCAGAAACATCACCAAATATTGAAACAACTCTGCGGTCTGGAGAACTCGCCTTAAAATCAAGCAAAGCCTTATAGATAATATCACTAGCTGTAATACCGCCACCACCACTATTGATCTGTAAAATAATAGCCCTTACCTTTTCGTCATGCGTAGCACGCTTAATCGACAGAAGCGCACGCTGGGCAGGAGTTTCAGTAGCAAACAACCCACCATCACTACCCAGCATAATCATGCCAGTCAATGGAATCATAACCACTTTTGTATCACCACGCCCAGAAGACCATACTTCTGTCATAACAGGAAACTCATCAACACCAACCTTACCAGAACCTGCTGATGTTGTTGGTGTAAGTGACCCTACCATTGCGGCCATTGCAACCATCCCAATAACCCCCAGCATAACAACAAGGCCAAAGCAGATTACCGCAGTCCAAAGACAACCAGACTTTGATCTATTACTATTTTCTTCCCTATTAATCATAATTTTCAACCTCTTAACTATTCGATTTTTATTTTTTTGTTTTACCTTTTACCCTTTAAAATTTACCCTTTTAAATCTCAACATCCAGTAGTTCATCATCCGCCCTTGTTTTGTTGAACGTTGAGCGGTGGACTGTTCGCAGCTGGACATTCATTTTTTACTTTTGTTTTTCACTATTAACTGCTTTTACACCTTGTGCTGTAGCACAAAATGCTCATTAATATAATCTACAGCATCCTCTAGTGTCGGTAAAATCTTCGTACAAAACCTAACCATCCACGGGCTACACTCCTTAAAGGGAAAGGGAGAAAATGCCACTACAAATCTCTTTAAATCATTTGAGGCATAAAAAACCTCCATGGAGGTACCAATGGAATTCTTGCTATAATTGACAAGTACAATATCCACAGCTCTGACATCCTGCA
>DAOVUR010000176.1 GCA_030632465.1 bacterium
AGGAGGTGGTTGTTGAAGAGGTCGATCTTCTGGAGAGGTTTATGTTCGGTTTTCGGCTCACTGCGGGAGTTGATCTGAAAAAGTTTATTAAGGAATATTCACCAGCGCCGCAACAGTTATCACGCTGGCAAGAGATTCTTAATCGATTAGTTGCAGAAAAGTTATTACTTCAAGATGAGGAACGGTACTACCCAACTCCGTACGGACTAGAATGTGCAGATTATATTGCAGGTGAGTTTCTTGTGTGACAGTTGTCAGTTAATGCACCTGCCTACTGTTTTTCTATAGTAGCAAGATGCGGTAATAGCTTTTCTGTTTTATTTTTTGTTATGTTATATATCCATTACTAGCAGCCTGTTATGCTAGCGATCCAGATACCCACATAATGAGTGATGGCTATCACTGCGCTGGCAATAAGCAGATGTTCGCCAATAACTCTCAGGATGGGCTGCTTCTGTGTTTTTGCCATTATATAGCTGATAAATGTTAGAACAGACATACCCCAGATAACACCGATTATAACTGCTGTCTGCAGATTGAATAGAAGAACTGGGATCAAGAAGGTTAAGGCGAATAGGAATTTAGATAAGAAAGTGGATATTGTAGCTGTCCATATTTGTGCTTCAGTATGGACATTTTCAGCTTCTTCTGAAATATGGATCCCAAGTGAGTCGGAGAAAGCATCAGCAATGGCGATAGTTAATATCCCGCCGAGAACCACGCTACGTGAATTGGTTCCAGATTGCAGTCCGATCATTAAGCCCATGGTTGTAATGACACCAGAAGTCATACCGAAGCTTAACCCTGTTATAAGTGAGTCTTTCATATATTTCAGATACCTGATATATTTTTAATATTCTCGCGACGGTGAATAATAATGGTGTGTTAGAAGTAGTAGCGAATGCCGAGACTGGTGCTGCTGTAGCTCATGGGGATAGTTCTTGTGTATTGATACGCGCCATCTAATGAATAGTCTGCAGAGAGATCTACATCAACTTGAGAAAAACTGAAGTCAGCATAGAAATTATCTATCACGCGTAGGGAAAGTCCATATACGAGATATATCCCTACGTCTTCGTCAGTAACCTTTATCTCTCTAGTGTGTCCATTACGAATAACGCCTTCTGGGCTTCCTAGCGATTCCCATGCAGCTGGACTCGCGTAGCCGTTTGCCCACCAGGTATCAGCTTGGAACTCACCTTCTAATCCTGCCTTGCCAATACCGATGTATGGAATAATCCGGCGGGCAATATTGTAGGTTGCTCCATCTTTATATGCGTCATCTACTGACGATTGGTTAAATAGTGTGACAATCTGGTCGAGTGGTAATCGTGCTATTCCCAAGAAAACAGGTCCGTCTACAACAAAATCTCCATCCGAATGATTATCATCTGTATCGGTAGTTGTGCGTGCTCTCACTTCATCGCGCCTATATTCAATTCCTAGATTGCGGATAGGGTAAAAGCCTAGGGTTACATTAGCCAAGGATGAATCCTGGATTTCGTGTAGTTCGTCAATTGTGCCTAGGTAGTAGTTGTCGAAACCTTGCCCGGCTCGTGATGTATCTTCTAGACTGAAAGTCATAGAGCGTAGACCAATATGAATGCGGTCGCCTAATAATTCGTGCATAGTCTTATATTCATGTGCGACAGTAGATGTCCAGCCATTCTTTGGTTTTCCGGTATAGTAGTCTGCTGGTTGATTTGATGTAGTTTCTGGTAATTTTGATGTTGTTGTAGATGGTGTAACAGCGGTTGCGGGTTTAATAGTTGTTTTTTCTGCGACAGGTACCTTTGTGGGTTTTGTTGTAGCGGCTGGGGCTGCTTTTGTTGTGCTGTTATTAACTGCCGGCGCTGTAGTGGTGGCGACATCACTCGTTTTGGTTGTAGGTGTTGAAGTAGTTGCAGATGCTTTGGCTACGTTAGTAGCACTGTTTTGCGCACTAGTGGAGTATATGATTAATATGAATAGTGGTATTGTGATCATCAATATTTTTTTCATTATTATTCCTTCTGTTTATTTAAAATTGCACTGGAATTATGTACTATACAATTTCTGGCTGATCTAGTCAAAACATATCAACTGCTTTTTCTAGCAGTGTTTTCTAGCAGAGCTCTAGTTGTTGTATGAATACACTTTCACGATTCATGTTCTTAATGCTATACGCTGCAGTCATAATTCTGTTAGCGAGACTTCTCGTATGCGTTGCTTTTTTGTTGCGTAGTTTTGCATATTCATTATCTAGGTTAGTCAGTGGCCAGTGTATGGCATCCTTTATAGGACGAGCTTCTCTTTTATATCTGTTTATATTTCTCATAATGAAAACAGTATATGATAGGGGCACCCCCAGATAGTGTCCTAGTGGATATTCTGTTTTAATTTTTTTTATAAAGCGTCTTGGGCATAAAAAAGGGTGCAAATAGCACCCCTTTTAATAGAGTTAGATTACCAGGCTGCATTAACAAGAGGTAACACTGGAAGTTTTGCATTGTATGCAATATTGATTAGGCCAATTTGCAATCCTGCAAGTTCTTGTGTGGCGTTAACAATTCCGATCTGCAAACCTTTAGATTTGTATGTGCCGTTAAAGATAGCAAGCTGTATGCCTGATGCATCTGAACTTAAATTTACTGCGCCAAGCTGTACACCAGCAAAGCTTGTTTGAGCCATGTTGACTGCGCCAAGCTGTGCACGTGATCCATTACCAGAGACCCAGTTTAAAAGACCTGCTTGTGCAGCAGTAGAGTCACCGCTTACCCAGTTGACTATGCCGCCCTGTCCACCAGCAGCATCGCCACTTACATAATTGCCTAAATAGCCGAACTGTCCGCCGTTAAGATTACCATCTACTAAGTTTACGAGGGCACCCTGTCCTGCATTTACATCGCCAACAACACAGTTCATTACGGCAAGTTGTAGACCTTTAACAGCGCCAGTATTGTAGTTAAGTAGTCCCAACTGTCCACCAACCATGTCGCCAGAGACAAAGTTTACTAAACCAAGATCAAGACCTGTTACATTGTTGTTTTTACCATAAAGAAGATTAATGGCTAGACCATCGATATCTGTGGTCTCATCCATGATTTGGACAGGGTTCCATAGTGAGAGTTGAAATGGACGTACTTCTGTTTGTGCTACTGCAGGCATAACAATACCGGCGACTATTAATGAGAGAAGAGATAGACCTATAACATTTGATTTTTTCATAATATATACCTTTTAACTATATGTGCTTATTTCAATGACAGATAAAACTTCTTTCTGTGGATGCCAAATCCGTTGCTATGGCTATCACCTCATTTTTTAAGCTTTGGTTGAATATAAACTAGCTATTATTTTCATGTAATTACAGATGTTCGTAAAAGTTTCAATGGAGGTATTATTCTTTTATTCTGATACTTCCTTGATGCTGTTCCCCGCTGCGGCTCCGAGGAAGAGCATACTCCATCCTGCAAATAGAATCTTAATGCCGACAAGTACGCCGATAGCCCAAAGTCCTGATAGTGGCCATCTTCTCCAGATCATAACCCCTAGTATCAGTGAGGCAAGTCCGCCAACAAGCAAAACTCCCCAGCCAGGTTGTGGCTTAGCTTTGAAAGCAACAATGATTCTAGTAATGCCGTCTATTACGAAATAGGAAGCCAGAATAAGTGTAAAGATTGATAGTGCAATTATTGGTCTGGATATAATGATACCACCCCCAATAATCGCTAGTGCACCACTTATAAAATCGAATATGCCAGCCTTCCATCCATTGCCGCTGAATGCATGAATAAGCTCGAACACCCCGCTCATGAGCAGGACTGAACCGATAATAATGGTTACAGTAGACCCTGTCATTAATGGCGCACCTATAGCGGCAAATCCAAGGAATATACTTAGGATGCCTAGAATTACTAATAGCGTGCGACTTTTCTTTAGTAGGTTTGTTACGTCTGTATCTGATGTTTCAGTTTGTATGTCGTTCATCTTTTTCCTTTGGTTAATTATTGCAACACTTAATTGCCGAGTAAAATACTCATCATTAAGTCACGATAAGTCTGTTGGTATATTTATTCAAGTATAAATAGCTGTTATTTACTTTTTTTATATGGTGCATGTGGTGTATGACTGTTTATGTTTTGCTAGAAAAAAGGGAGAAAATCTTGACAGAAATTGCTGAATTGCTAGGGTTGCGACTATGAAAAACATAATTAAAGATCTTGATGGTTGTCAGAAGGAGATGGAAGTTACTGCGGAGTGGGGTGATGTGCTTGGGGATTATGATGATGTGGTTGCTGACTATATGCAGGCTGGGCTGCCTGGATTTCGCCCAGGGAAAATACCAAAGGCATTAGTAGAGAAACGATATAAGTTAAAAATTGCGGCAGATGTTGCAGATCGTAGTGCGAAACGCATCTTTAAGGAGATAATGGTTCAATCTGATCTGGACTTTACTGGGGTTGCAGAAGTATCTGATATTAATTTTACTAATGGTGAGGGGTTAACATTTAAAGCTCAATTTACTGTTGTGCCGGAGTTTGAATTACCTGATTATAAGGCGTATAAGCCAAATAAAGATGAGGATGACCCTGAAGATGCCCTTACTCAG
>DAOVUR010000212.1 GCA_030632465.1 bacterium
GAATGACATGACCAAATATGAAAACAACGTACTGGCAAAAAGATAAAAACAGATAGCTTAACACCTAACACTTAAAACCTAAAACTCAAAACCGGAGCCACATGACAAACAATGAGCAACACAACAAAGATATTGATGAAATAAAAGAGATCGCTGGCTACCTATGGGAACGGGGCTGGGCAGAACGCAACGGTGGCAACATATCCTTGCGACTAAAAACATGGGACGGAAAAATCACAAGTGAGCTAGTACCTATTGCCGATATTCCAACAAATCTAGCAGGATCTATTTTATACATCTCCGGCACTGGCTGCCGCATGCGCGACCTCGCCCGTTATCCATTCAAACATGGCGCAGTGATCAAAATCTCTGATGATGTAGCCGGATACCGCTTCCTAGAATGCGGACAAGATGGAACAAACGTCAAACCAACCATGGAACTGGGATCACACCTCGAGCTACAAGCAAAAATGGTTGCAAGCAATCCAGAATACCGCGCCGTTCTACATACACACCCAATAGAACTAATATGCCTTTCGCACAACCCAAAACTTGCCCGTGATCCAGAAAAACTGCGAACCATGCTCTGGAGCACTATGCCAGAATCGCGCGTATTCCTCCCGCGCGGCGTAGACCTAACAGAATACGCACTTCCAGGCAGCACACAACTAAGCAAACTTACAGGTAGCGCGCTAGATAATTTTGACGTAATACTCTGGGAAAAACATGGAGCACTTGCTACCGGACGTGACATGGTAGAAGCATTTGACTTTATTGATGTTGCCAACAAATCAGCAACTATCATCTTAAAATGTATGGCCGCCGGCTTTACACCAGAAGGCCTGTCACAGGATAATCTAGAAGAAATGGAACGTATTTTAATAAACAAACTGTAAAAGTAATGCAACTATAGCGGAAGTAGCTACCTATCTCCGACGTGTCACGCCGTAGCCCTTTGGCGCAGGAGGAGAGGTAGCACAGTAGAGCAAAAGTAGCTACCTATCTCCGAGAGGTAGCGCCGTAGAGCAGCACCGTAGAGCAGAACAGCACAGTAGAGCAGAAGTAGCGCGACGTCTCCGACGGAGCCCCGTAGAGCAGTAAAACAAGACTGAAATCTGACAACTAAATACTGAGGACTATTTTAATGAAACAAGCATATATAGCTTTTGATCTTGGCGCCACCAGTGGACGAACAATTCTCGCCCACATTCACGGCAATGCAATCCAAACAGAAGTCATAAACCGCTTTCCGCACAACTTCCACTCCATTGATAATCATCTATTCTGGGATCTAGATGGATTATTTAAAGAGATGCTTGAAGGCTTATCAATCGCACTAACCAAAACTAATGCTGATAAAATCTCAATTGGTGTCGACACCTGGGGTGTGGATTTCGGACTTTTATCAACAAATGGTGAAATATGTTTATCCCCCTACTCTTATCGTGACCCAAGAACTACAGATATTCCTGAACAGGTTTTTTCGCAAATATCATCTGATAAAGTATATTCAGAAACCGGCATACAGGTTATGCACTTCAACACCATATTCCAACTCTACGAACTGAATCAGCGCGAGCCAGAACTAACCGCTAGTGCAGATAAACTCTTATTCATGAGTGACCTCTTTAACTACCTCCTGTGCGGTAAGAAGATAACCGATACCAGCATGGCGTCCACATCACAACTATTCAATCCGCACACAAGAAACTGGAGCAGTAAAATAGCAGAACAGCTCAAACTACCTATAGATATTCTACCAAAAATTGTTGAGCCAGGAACCGACCTTGCCCCACTATCACCGGCAATTGCAGAAAAGCTAAACTGCACCGATAGAGATATACGCGTCTGCTTAGTAGCCGGACACGACACCGCTTCAGCCGTTGCCGCCATCCCTTCCATACCAGAAGGTTCCATGTTCATCAGCAGCGGCACTTGGTCTATTCTTGGAATTGTTACACCCAAACCCATTACCACCAAAGAAGCACAAGCCAAAAACTTCTCCAACGAACAGGGAGTATTCGGCACAACCCGTTTCCTCAAAAATGTAACCGGCATGTGGTTGCTAGAAGAATGTCGTAAGCAGTGGGAAAAAGATGGTTTAGAAACCAGCTTCTCCATTTTAGATAAAGAAGTCCTAACAACACCATCAGGAACCTGTATAGTTGATCCCGATCACCCAGACTTTGAAAACCCGCCAAATATGCCAGAAGCAATCTGCGAATATGCAAGAAGAACAGATCAACGTGTACCACAAACCCCAGCCGAATTCATGCGTGTAATTACAGAAAGCCTGGCAGACGCATATAGACGTGTACTGGAAGAACTACGCACGTTAGCACCTTTCGAAATAGACCGTATCCACATGATCGGCGGCGGCTCACAGTCAGAACTACAATGTCAGCTTACAGCCAATGCAACTGGCCTTGACGTCTATGCAGGCCCAGCAGAAGCAACCGCAACAGGCAACATACTACTGCAGGCTTATGTCAGCGGCGAGATCGCCGACTGGAAACAGACACCAAAAATCATCACCAACTCTTGCAAAATAACCAAATATTCACCCGAATAACAAATAATTAATAATGAATAGTGAACAGTGAACAGTGAATAATTATTGTTTTCTATCTTTCTATATACCCCGCACCGTTTCTCGTCATTCGCGCATTTCGTTGCCAAACCTTTTCATAGCGCACAGATTCGCAGGTAATCTTTTCCTTCATGTTCTTCTTTTCTTCATGGTAAGTAATCTTTTTTCTTTAATTCTCCACCTTTTCACTTTATTCTTTGTCTTTTCTCCAGTAGGTAAACAGTTTATAGGAATATCAAAATGAAAAATGTAATCTATATCATAGCAGACCAGATGCGCTGGGATGTACTAGGATGCAACGGTGCCGACTATATTAAAACACCTAACTTCGACAGACTCGCAGAATCATCGGTAAACTTCAGCTGTGCCTACAGCGGCAACCCATGCTGCGTACCAGCAAGAGGAATCATGGCCACAGGTCGCTACAGCCATAAATGCATGGATCCAGCCGGACTCAATTTCAACAGCGGCAGAATCATGCCAGAGAACGTCCATATCGCAGATCTACTTCAGAAACATGGCTACTCAACATACGGCATAGGTAAGGCTCACTGCCTACCATACAAAACCAATCCTGGATTCGATGTGTTCGAAATAGCAGAAGAAGGCCGCCTTGAAATGACACGCCAAAACAACCTAGATAAAGGTAACCAATACGAACATCGCGAAGACTACTTTGAATATCTAGAAAAAGTTGGATATGCCGGCATGCAGCGCGCACACTGCATAGGCAACAACGACCCACGTGCTGGCGAAGCCGCGCTACCTGACGAGCACTATGTTGATACTTGGGCAACAACCAGAAGCCTAGAGCTACTAGAAAAACATCTTGATAGCGAAAGCGACAAACCTTTCTACCTGCAGCTTGGCTTTGTTAAACCACATGCACCATACGATCCACCTGCACCATACAGCAAAATGTACGATCCAAGAGAAATCCCTACACCATGGGGAGGCGCAGCAGATCAAGAAGGACGCAACCCTGCCATGCCAACATTCCAGAAAAACTACATGATAGAAAGAATGGACGACATGGCCATTCAATACAGTCGCGCACACTACTTTGGCTTAATAACCTATCTAGATGCACAAGTAGGTCGTGTACTAGACTTTGTAGATAGTCACGGCATTGCAGATGAGACAATTATCGTATTCACCGCTGACCATGGTGACAACATTGGCGACCACGGCCTCTTCTTTAAAACATTCTTCACCGAAGGTTCAGCA
>DAOVUR010000053.1 GCA_030632465.1 bacterium
CCATGTTGAGCCGTGGCATTGAGTATCAAGAACCCAGGAAACCTGTATTGAGGAATGTGAATAGTAGATTCCTACACCATCATGCATCCAGGTTGAGCCTACAACCTTTTTGCCTTGCTTAGCCATCTCAAGGTTAGTGGCTTTGAGTTCATCGAGCCATGGGCGTGGAGTTTTTCCATCAAACCATTTCTCTACCCAGCCGATCATGCCGCGGTTACCATGTGCAAGGTAGTACCACATCTGCCAGATATCATTTACTGTTCCGCGCTCATCGCTATGGAAGTGCGTTGTAACTTGCGGCATTGAGTTTTTAGGGTTGAATGATCGGATGACGGCTTGTGATGAACCTAGATTGTAGGCTTCAATAAACTGCACCTTTTTCATCAGTTTTGCATAATCATATCCGCCAAATAGGTTTGGTGATTGACCGCCAACAAATCCACAAGGTGTATCTGGATCGGCTTTATTGGATACTTCAACTAGTCTACCGAGGTAATTTGCCCAGTATGAATCGTTAAAAGTCATACGGTCAAGGAATGGTGAGAAGTCGATATCTTTAATGCTTTTGTTCAACTGGCTGAGGGCAGCATCGGGAGAAACGTATTGAGCTGTTGCGCTTGGGTGATATGTTGCAAGCCATGCTTTATAGTCAGCATCATCTTCATATAAGCGCCAAGGTAGAACCTTGACAAAGCTACCCCATGATACTTCATCATCAAGTGCGTATGCGGCACGTTGATCACTTACTTTTAGCTTATTGACATTTTTTGTTATTGTCGCTGCAAGGCGGTTGAATGTGGCTTCATTGAGTGGACGCGGGCCTTTTCCGCCAAAACGGATAGTGCGCGGCTTACGCATACAAGCTTTCCATTCTGCTGATTTTGCGGAATGAACTAAGAGATCACCTTTACCAGCTACATGGTCAGTGTAAAATAGTAGATCCCATTTTTTGAACCATGCGAGTTCTGCTGCTGATGCACTATAGTCTGCAAATGCGCCATTAAAGCCATGGTCCTTAGAAAACTGTCCGCCTTCATCGCCAATACCGATCGTCCATTTGAAACGCCACGGCATATAGATCCAAGTGTCCCATGTCTTGGTCATCATGACAGGATCTTGACTAACGGCCTGAAACTCAGGTGCGTTTTTAACATAAGATAGGTAGCTATCTTCTGCTTTTGCTACGACTGTTGCTAATACGATACATGCTGTGATAATACTTAGTCTGACAACTTTCACTATTTAATCTCCGTTATTTGTTTTACATCAACAATAGTTACAATTAAATAGCGATATCATAGTAGGTGTTGTAAAGGCAAGGGGTATATTACAAGTATTAATGCATAATTCACAATTTACATGCTTTACAAATACACCTTGTTAGCCTATTTATAGGTTAGGTCTAATGTATCAAGGAGCAAATTCATGAAATATAATAGTGTAAGGTTAATGAAATCTAGTATTCCAATATTGGCTGCTAGTTTGAGTATGTCAACATTAGTTATCCAGTCTAAAGCGGAATCATTTGATCGATCTGTTTGTGTTAAGGATAATTTTGAGCCAGCTATTCCGCGAGTGCAGCAGAGTAAAGATGCAGTAGAGAAATTGGCTAATTTACAAAGAAAAACAGGGCGTAAACCAAATATTATCTGGATCATCGTAGATGATATGGGTTACGGCGATCCTGGTTGTTATGGCGGCGGAGCGGCAGTTGGTGCAGCGACACCGAATATTGATCGCTTGGCGCGTGCCGGATTACGTCTAACTTCCTGCTATGCTCAGCAGACTTGTACGCCAACGCGCTCAGCAATTCTTACTGGGCGTCTCCCAGTGCGTACAGGTCTCACGCGCCCTATTTTGGCAGGCGACAAAATCACAAAGAACCCATGGGCGGATGAAGTAAGTTTACCGACGTTATTGGGGGAGACGGGATATCAGACCTTGCTTACAGGCAAGTGGCATGTGGGGGAAAGCGAGGGTATGCGTCCGCATGATGTTGGATTCGATGAGTATTACGGCTACTATTCAGCACAGAAGGAAATTACTCAGGCTGTAGATGCCCGTCGTTACCCTGATTTGGTTAATAATCCTGAAATGATGGCTGCCTTTGAAGCTATTGCTCCGGACAATCACCTTATTCATGGATTCAAGGGAGGTAAGAGTGTTGAGGTGAGTCAGGTTAAGTCGACCGATGATATGGGCCGTGCCGATGCTGTCTTAGTTGATTTCACAATTAAGAAGATAGGTGAATTTGCTAAGAGCGATAAACCATTTTTTATAGAACACTGTTTTATGAAGGTTCATTGTGACAACTTCGATAATCCTGATATGCCTGGGTTAAGTGCCAGTAAATATGCTTATAAAAATGCCATTGTAGAGGTGGATTTGCTAACTGGTAAGATTTACCAAGCTTTGGAAGATGCGGGCATACTTGAAAATACATTTATCTTTTTTACGTCAGATAATGGCCCGCAGATGGATGCTTGGCCAGATGCAGGTTACACTCCGTTCCGTGGCGCAAAGGGAACAACGTTCGAGGGTGGTGTGCGTGTTCCGGGTATTGCCTGCTGGAAAGGCATGATTTCGCCGGGACGTGTGAGTGATGATGTTTTTGATCTGATGGATCTGTTTGGTACAGCCTTAAACTTGGCGGGAGTATCATCGGATAAACTGCCGACCGACCGTTACTATGATTTTATTGATCAAACATCATTCCTGCTTACTGATGATGGGAAGTCTAATCGGGAAGCTGTCTATTTCTGGTGGGGTAGTCAGCTCATGGCCTGTCGGATGCGAGAATACAAAGAACACGTGAAAGTAATTATTCCTCAGTCAAAAATGCAGTGGATAGATTATTCAACGATACAGGATGTTGGTCTTGCTCCGTGGCTTTTTAATCTTTATATCGACCCAAAAGAAGAGATGCCAGTAGGACACCGACGTAATGCCTGGCTAGCAACTCTTGGTGGGAAACTGAAGGAACATGGTGCTACTTTTAAGAAATACCCACCAAAAAATATTGGGTTAAACTAAGTTTAGTATAGATATTTGCAAAACTAAGAGAAGCTGCTTCGTAGAACCAGCTTCTCGGGAGTTTTATAATCGAATAAGTATGTTTAAAGTAAAGGAAAACAATGAGTTATAATAGTGTAAGGTTAATGAAATCTACTGTTTCGATATTAGCTGCCAGTCTAAGCATGGCAACAGTAGCTACTGCAAAGAGTGGTGCATCAGGGAAAGTGTTACCATTCCCCCCTACTCCTATGGCTGGAGTTACTAAAGCCAGATTGCAAGACTCAACAATGAAATGGCCTAAGAGTCCACAACGATTACCGAAGGATGCACCTAATATTATTATTGTTCTGCTTGATGATGTAGGCTTTGGTGTTTCTGATACTTTTGGCGGGGAGGTGCATACCCCTACTTTTAGTAAACTTGCCAATGAAGGTATCAGTTATAATGCATTTCATACTACGTCTATTTGTTCGCCAACTCGTGCAGCACTTCTTACAGGCAGAAATCATACACGAATAGGTTCTGGAACTATTGCGGAACGTGCTGTTGCCTTTGATGGGTATACTGGTATTATTCCTAAGACAGCAGCAACAGTTGCCGAAGTCCTTAAAGGGTATGGTTACCATACTTCTGCCTTTGGTAAGTGGCACAATACTCCAGCTATTGAAACTACAGTAATGGGGCCTAAAGATCGCTGGCCAAATGGATATGGTTTCGAATATTTCTATGGGTTTCTTGGAGGTGAGACTTCACAGTGGGAGCCGCGCCTTACGGAGAATTATAATTTTATTGAGCCACCAGAGCATGATCCAACGTATCATCTTACTCAAGATTTGGCGGATAAGGCATTAGTCTGGCTGGATAACCATCAGGCATATTCACCAGATAAGCCATTTTTCATGTACTGGGCACCTGGTGCTGCGCATGGGCCACATCATATTTTCCCGGAATGGGCTGATAAGTATAAAGGCAAGTTTGATGATGGCTGGGATGCATATCGTGAACGAGTTTATAGACGACAGCTTAAAAAAGGAATTATTCCGGCAGATACTAAGCTAACTCCTCGGGATGACACTTTACAGGCTTGGTCAGATATACCGAAAGAACAGCATCCATTCCAGCTGAGATTGATGGAAGTATTCGCTGGGTTTGTTGAACATACTGATTATCAGGTGGGGCGTCTGCTTGATGGTCTTGAGGGCCGCGGATTGAAAGAAAACACACTGGTATTTTATATCTTTGGTGACAATGGATCAAGTTCTGAGGGGCAGCACGGAAGCATCAGTGAATTGTTGGCACAGAATAACATTCCAAACACGATTGACCAACAGATATCAGCTCTCAATAAAATTGGCGGCATAGAAGTTTTAGGTTCGCCAAAAACTGATAATATGTATCATGCAGGATGGGCTTGGGCTGGAGGAACCCCGTTTAAGGGCACTAAACTGCTTGGTTCATATTTTGGTGGCACGCGTAATCCTATGGTTATTTCATGGCCGAAACGTATAAAACCAGACAAGATAATCCGCGAACAATTTCATCATGTTATAGATGTTGCACCAACTATTTATGACATTTTGAATATTACTCCGCCAAAGGTTGTTAATGGCCATAAGCAGATGCCAATGGATGGCGTGAGCTTTGCTTATACCTTTGATGACCCAAAAGGCGTAAGTCAAAAGAAAGCTCAGTTTTTTGATAATAATGGTAGCCGGGCAATTTATAAGGATGGCTGGATGGCTTGTGCTTTCGGGCCATTCATACCTTGGAATACACCTGCATCAGTATCTCGGGTAGCCAACTGGGATTCGGCAACTGACACATGGGAGCTTTATAAGATAGATGCAGATTTCTCTCAGGCTAATGATCTTGCTGTCAGGTATCCCAAAAAGCTTACTAAATTAAAAAAGGAGTTCCTGGCATTAGCTGAAGATAATAAAGACTTCCCAATTGGTGCTGGAAACTGGCTCCGGTTATATCCTGAAGATAGGGTAAAAACTGATTACACTGAATGGACGTTCTCGCAAAATACTCATCGTATGCCTGAGTTTGCTGCACCCGGTATTGGACGTGAGTCAACCAAGGTTGTAGCAGATATTGAGATTGGCAAAAATGCCAGCGGTGTAATTTATGCTGTTGGTGGTGCTAGTGGCGGTCTAACGGTCTATATGGATAATGGACATCTTATTTATGAGTATAATATGATGATTATTGAGAACTATTTTGCAAAGAGCAAAGCCCCCATTCCTGCTGGCAAGCATATCATAGAGATTGACACCATTATTAACGGAATGGGCAAAGCCGGTACTGCCGTATTAAAGGTTGACGGCAAGCAGGTTGCAACGGCGACTCTTAAGCAGACGGTCCCTGCGGCCTTTACTGCTACAGAGTCTTTTGATGTAGGCGTAGACCTTGGGTCACCTGTATCTTTAAAATATTATGACCGTCGCCCATTTAAATTCTCTGGAAAAATTAACTCATTGAAAGTGAATATCATAAAATGAAGAATATAATGACAAAGCAACACGTTACTCTAGCAGTGACAATACTATTTCTTTTAGTGGTTTCTTCTATCTCTATCAAGGCAGAAGAGGGTGGAAGTGGCCATTATCTACCTGGGTCTATGGCATCATTTATGGATGGAGTGCCATCAGCGCCGACTAAACTGGCTAGACTAAATTATATTAACTATGCTGGTAGTATTGGCGGTAATAGAGCTCTTCCTATAGCGGGCTTATCTGCGCTTAATGCTGATGCAGCATTTAATGCATTAGGGCTAACGTTACTCTGGGCACCGGAGGCAACCTCTGGTGATAAATGGACTTATGCAATGTCTACTACTATACCGTGGTTAACAATGGATGTGTCTGCCGATGTAAATGCTGGTAATTCATCTGTACGGCGGCAGGATAAAGAGAGTGGGCTTGGAGATATTGTTCTGATGCCGATAATGTTTAATTACAATCATAACAAAAATTTAAATAGCAACTATAGACTTGGTATCTATGCGCCTTCCGGTGACTATGAAGTAGGTCGGCTTGCTAATCCTGGGAAAAACTATTGGACTTTTGAACCTATGGCGGCAATCGTCTATTTAGGGCAGGAGAATGGCATAGAAGCTTCGCTATTTGCGGGTGTTGATTTCAATACGGAAAACAAGGACACTGACTATAAATCTGGTATACAGGGGCACGTTGAGGGAACGCTGGCACAGCATTTTCCTTTATTCAAAGGAGTAGCTGGCGGCGGTATCACTGGCTTCTGGTATCGTCAGTTTACAGGCGACAGTGGTGATGGAGCTAATTTAGGGGATTTTAAGGTGGAGGCTAACGGTATTGGGCCGGTAGTATCATTTAAAAGCAGTGTTGCAGAACATGATCTTATTGCAGAACTAAAATGGCTTCATGAATTTGAGAATAAAAAACGCCTTGAGGGTGATACCATATACTTCAAGTTGATTATGACATTTTAATCTAAGGTAGATTTTTAACCCTCTTGGAGAGCAAGGAAGAAACAGAGCAAAGAAGAATAATGGATAATTGACAACTGCCGGCTGATAATGAAGAATAGGGCGTTTTAGAAGAGAGATAATCGAATTATGAATAAGCCGGGAAGAAACGACCTCTGCTGGTGTGGCAGCGGGAAAAAATATAAAAAATGTCATCTGGGACGTGATGATGACCATGATTTTACTGCTGATACTCACAAGGCCGGCCGAAACTTTGATATATTTGAGCCTTCTGTGATCCAGGGGAATGTTAGCCCTATGCGGATTGTGCCAGATAGTATACAGCATCCTCGCTATGCAAAAGATGGTGGTGGCGAAGGCAAGGGCCGTAAGATTTCAATTTTGAATGATGCTGAGCTGATAATAATGCGTGAGACATGCCGTGCTGCAAGGCGCGTATTGGAGAAAGGGCTCGCAGCCGTTGAGCCTGGTGTCACGACAGAGGATATTGACAAGATTGTTCATGAAGCATGTATTGCCGAAGGCGGATATCCTAGTCCACTAAATTATTATGGCTTCCCGAAAAGTGTCTGCACTTCTGTTAATGAGGTTATCTGTCACGGCATTCCTGATGACCGCCCTTTAAAGGAAGGTGATATTATTAATGTTGATGTTACGATCTATCTAAATGGATTTCATGGCGATTGCTCGGAGACGATAGCGGTAGGGCAGATTGACAAGGCTTCGGCGGCGTTACTTGATGTTACACGCGAATGCTTGCAGATAGGTATTAATGCAGCGCAACCTGATGGTAGAATCCGAGATATTGGGCGTGCTGTGCAATCTTATGCGCACGGGCACGGCTATGGAGTTGTTCAAGCATATTGTGGACATGGCATAGGGAAAAAGTTTCATGTTGATCCCGTGGTGCCACATTTCTATGAGAAAAAAGAGCGTACAAAAATCAAGCCAGGCATGATTTTTACAGTAGAGCCTATGATCAGTATGCGGCAATGGGAGCATGAAACTTGGGACGATGACTGGACTGCTGTTACGGTTGATAATAGACGTAGCGCGCAATTTGAACATACGATCTTGATAACTGAGGCAGGGCCGGAAATACTTACAAAGAGTAGTTAGCCTGTAGGGATGGCAGGTTTTGCCGCCAATAGTGCGTATCTACTCTCTCCTCCGTTTCAGCTTATTTGATCAGCATTGGAATGCCGATCTACTTTTTAGTAAAACAGCTTTCCATAGCTGTTGGTTCATTGGGTCAGCATTGGAATGCCGACCTACTTTTTAGTAAAACAGCTTTCCATAGCTGTTATTAGTTTGTGAAAATCCATTTGTATCATCATTTTCTTGCAAATATGCCCAAAAACTGCTTATATTGCTAATTCTATATATAAAGAGATTTTTTCTGAAATAAACAAACATTAGGAGACATATAATGGCGAGCAAGAAACCTCAAGTTGGTATTGTTATGGGTAGTGATTCTGATTGGCCGATTGTGAAAAATGCGGTTGAGACTTTAAATTCCTTTGGTGTTATTTCAGAAAGTAGAGTTATCTCTGCACATCGTACACCTGAACTTGCATCTGAATATGCGGCAACGGCTGCCAAGCGTGGCATCAAGGTTATCATTTCTGCTGCTGGCGGTGCTGCGCATCTTGGTGGCGTACTTGCTGCACACACTATCTTGCCAGTTATTGGTATTCCAATTAAGGGTGGCGCGCTTAATGGTATGGATGCTCTATTGGCAACTTTGCAGATGCCGTCAGGTATTCCTGTGGCAACAGTAACGCTCGGTAGTGCTGGGCCTATCAATGCTGCACTCTTGGCAGTACAGATGATGGCTCTCGGTGATCCTATTCTACGTAAGAAGATGGTTGCTCACAAACGCGCATTAAAGAAAAAAGTAGATGCTGGAAATAAACGCGTACAGGATGATCTTGCATAGGAATTATAACGCACTTTATTGGATAAGAAATGAAACATCAGCATATCATTACATTTATGTTATACGCACTATCAGCGGTGATCGCTGTTGGTGCGGTAACAGAAGATGATATCTATCGAGTATTTACTGAGAATAATATTACCTACGACTCAACGCTTGTACATATGGGCATGATTGAAGGTATGTTACGCACAGTTGATACGCGGGCACGCTTGTTGAGTAGTAATGATGTAGTGCGTCTAAATAGCTTGTCGGCCATTGAGTCCTCGGAAAAGCTGGGCACGACTATTGGATATATCAAGATCAATGGCTTATATAGTGAGAGTGGTGATATAATCTGTCGAGAGTTGACGAGTCATGCTAACCAAGAAGATATCGCTGGACAGATTCTCGATCTGCGTGGTGCTGATGGTGATGACCTAGATTCGGTTAATACCATTATTAATCTATTTGTAGCACCTACATCTTCGCTCTATCAGGTTGTTGATAATAGCGGTAGTGTAATTACTGAATATAACTCCCCTTCAAATAATGTTGTGAGGGACTATGAGCCATTAATGGTGTTAGTTGATAATGATACGCACGATGCAAGTGAGGTGCTAGCCGCGGTCTTAAAGGGGCGCGATGGTGTTATGCTGATTGGGTCAACAACCCAAGGGCATCGTGGTTTGATGGAGGTAGTTCCTTTTTCGAAGTCTGAGTCATTATATATTGTTACTAAACATATCTTGCCAGTTGGGGTGAAGGACTCCTTTACTAATGGGGTCTCACCAGATGTTGTGGTTACTCAGGGTGTGCAGGTGGAGCAGAAGTTGCCGGTATCGGGCAAAGTGTTGATAGGTAAAGATGTATCCAAAAAAGCGCAGGCTGACCGCAAGATCATGGAGCGTGTTGTTAGTGATATCGTCTTGCGCCGCGCAACTGATATTCTGCTGGGGCTTAGTGCTGTGACAAGCGTAAACAGCAAAGAGTAAAATAATGAATAGTGAGCGTATGGATGCGGAGGTGAAAAAAGCTGTAGCGGCAATCAAGCAGGGGAAGCTGGCTGTTATCCCAACAGATACTCTTTATGGAATTGCGGCAGATCCAAATAATGATAAAG
>DAOVUR010000172.1 GCA_030632465.1 bacterium
CTCCTTTGCTTCGTCACTTTCAGGATCAAGGTGTAGGTTCATAAGCAGCTTGTCTAGGTCTAGCTTAACTGGTATCTCTGTTAAAGTTGTCATAGCGGGGATTGTTAACGGTATTATATAAAGAGTCAAGTATTCAGTGGTTTAAAGAAGTGGGATTTCTATTCGGAACAGTATATCCATAAAGATCTCTCATTTCTTTATCTTTTTAATCAGCCACTCATAAAGTTCTTCTTTAGATTTGAAGTCGCCATTTAGTTGCGCTTCGTATGCGCGTTTATGCCATTTTCCTACTTTGGGGCCGCTACTGATACCTAATTTGATAATGTCATGTCCATTAATCCATGGCTCTGGCAAGACGGGCTCATTTTTGACCTCTTCTTCGAAGGCTTTAACAATATCATAATTATCTAGTCCGCCATGACTGCCTAGGCAGTCGAGTCTATGTAGCTCTACTTCGGTGGCATAGGTTGGCGCGCCTACCAGTCGGCGTAGCGTAGACTGTTTCATATTCTTTACTTCCATGTAGCGCATGTGTCCGCCTACGCACGTTGAGATGTCATCCTGATCTTGATTGGAGAAGCGTAGGCGCTTCAAGATTGTCTTACTAAGTTTGGCTCCGTATGAAGCGTGTCCATTAAACCTAATACGATCAGGCGCAACTACTGCTGTTCCTGGTTTTCCTACATCATGAAGCAGCACTGAAAAAGCTAGTAGTTTGTCTTTTTTATCCATGAGGTTCATCATGATCATAGTGTGGACAAAGACATCACCCTCAGGATGAAATTGTGGTGGTTGTTCTTGGCCCTGCATGGCTTTTATTTCTGGTAGGATATGTTCAAGCAATCCAACTTCATCTAGCAACATGATTGCATCACCTGATTTGGGTGATTCCACCAAGATGCGGATTAGTTCATCTCTAATTCGTTCGGGGCTGATTTTCATGATGCTGGATGCGGTGGCACGGATAGCGTCAGCCGTTTCTTGCTCTAGAGTGAAAGATAGTACGCTTGCGAAACGTACAGCTCTTAGCATGCGGAGGTGATCTTCCTCAAATCTTTCTATGGGATTACCAACAGCACGGATGATTTTTGCTTCTATATCTTGGCGGCCATCCACGAAGTCGTGGATCTCTTTGCTGATAGGGTCAAAGAAGATTGCGTTAACAGTGAAGTCGCGTCGCTTTACATCCTCTTCGGGAGTGGAGTAGGTGACGGAGCTTGGGTGGCGGCCGTTGTGGTATGCTTGATCTGTTCTGAAAGTTGCAACTTCGAACCACTCTTCATGCATTGGTACACGTGAAACACCAAATGATTTTCCGACCGCAATAGCTTTAGGGAATATTTCCTGCACCTGTTCTGGTGTTGCACCAGTTGCTATATCGTAATCTACAGGCTCCTTGCCGAGCAGGGCGTCACGTACAGAGCCGCCAGCAAAGTAGGTTTTGAAGCCAGCAAGTTGTAGTTTTTCAACTATTAATACCGCATAATTTCTGAGATTGTTGTGGTTTGTGTTCATAGGGGATAGTCGTCAGTTTACAGTTCTTTTTTTAGTAATGTGAAGAATGCATTAAGAAAGGCTCTCATTCTTACTTTTGCATTATCTGTTGTTTCGATAACTTCTTCATGCGATAGGTGATGCTTTGATATGCCGGCGGCACTATTGGTTATGCATGATATTGCGCCTACTTGCATGCCGATAGAATTTGCAATGATAGATTCTGGTATTGTTGACATGCCGACAGCGTCTGCACCCATTGCCCTGAAGGCCTTAATCTCGGTTGGTGTCTCGTAAGTCGGTCCCGATGTTGCTAGGTAGACGCCATGCGGAAGTTTTGTTTTGCTGGCTACTCCGGCTTGATCTAGTATGGTGCGGATATTCTTGCTGTACACTTCCGTCTGATCAGGAAAACGTGGGCCAAGTTCTGGGTGGTGTGGCCCGATTAGTGGATTGGTTGACATCATGTTGATATGATCATCAACAACCATAAATGTGCCCGGTGTTAGGTCTTCACGAATGCCGCCAGCGGCATTCGTTTGTAGTACTACTTTTGCGCCTAGAGCTTTGCTTAGCATTATAGGGAACAGTATAGGATTCCAGCCAATACCTTCGTACCAGTGGCGGCGGCCTTGAAATATTGCCACATTGAGATTACTCCACTCTGCGATTACCAGTCGTCCGGCATGCCCAACTACGTTGGTAGCGCCAAGTGCTGGGATGTCACTATATTCAAGTATGGCTTTAGTGGGTAGATCTGCAATTACGGAACTCCAGCCGGAACCAAGAATAAGGGCACAGTCAACGCTGATATCTGGTAGCAGTAGTTGAGTTTCTTCAATATCATTTAATAATTTCTTTATATCTATCATTATTTATCCCAACCTGTCTTAGTAACAGAGATCATTACAGGTCAATATAGCGAACAAAGTAGAATAATAACAGAAGAAAAGTATCTATGAAGAGTCTTGATGAATTATTAGCCGAAAAGAGTCTTGCACCAGAATTATGGAATGATTGGCGTTGGCAATTGAAGAACAGTGTTTCATCGGCCAAAGAATTTTTATCACTATTTGGTGTTGCTGACGATATTGCGCGATATTACAAGAAGGTGATTAAACAGTATCCTATACGTATTACACCGTACTACCTATCGCTGATAAGCTTAGGTGATCCTGAACAGAATCCTGTTTTAGGGCAGTGCTTACCTGATATTCAGGAAATTAAGCATAGTACAGGCTGTATCAAGGAGGATCCATTTGGTGAGGTGCAACATATGCCGGTGCCAGGTATTATACATCGCTATAAAGACAGACTGGTTCTTCTAGTGACTGATCATTGTGCTATGAACTGTCGCCACTGCACAAGAAAGAATATTTTAGGGGGTAATGTTGCCTTGCATAGTGATGAGCAGTTGCAGAAAGCATTTGAGTATATTCAAGCTGCAGAAGATGTGCGTGAAGTATTAATATCTGGTGGCGATCCTTTAATGTTAGAGGCTGCACAATTAGATTATATTCTAAACAATGTTTCATCGATTGATCATGTTGAAGTTATGCGTATTGGCACACGAATCCCGGTGGTAATGCCAATGCGAATTGATGATGAGCTATGTAAGGTGCTGACTCGCTATCGACCATTATGGATAAATACACAGTTTAATCATCCCGTAGAGCTCACCGCGGCGGCAATAGCGGCATGTGATCGTTTGATACGTTTAGGCTTGCCGGTGTCTAATCAGGCAGTTCTGCTTAAAGGTGTTAATGACGATGTTGCTGTTATGCGTGAACTATGCGTTAAGCTACAGCGGAATATGATAAGGCCGTACTATGTGTTTCAGTGTGATCCAGTAGTTGGTACTGAGCATTTTAGAACAGATTTATCTGTTGGTATTGAAATGGAAGAGGAATTAAGGCGTACGATAGGTGGCTTAGCGTTACCGCGCTTTGTGGCCGACTTGCCAGATACGGAAGGCAAGGTCCCTCTTAGTCAGGTTGAATAGAGATGTTATTATGAATATTGATACTGTCACAGAATTTCAGGCAAAAGTATATGCGGCAACAAGTACCATTCCGTGTGGAATGGTCACAACATATAAGTTACTAGGTGAGTCTATAGGCTGTAACTGCTCGCAAGCTATTGGTCAGGCGTTACGAAGAAACCCTTTTGCACCAAGAGTGCCGTGTCATCGTGTCATATCATCAAAGCTAGCAGTTGGTGGTTTTCAGGGTGACAGCTATGGTGCGAGCATAAAGAAAAAATTACGCTTACTAGCAAAGGAGGGCGTTGAGTTTTCTGATGGTAAGTTGGCTGATCTTACCTTGGTTTATCAGTTCTGATAGTTGCAATTCTAAAATTCATTGACCCCTTTTTGGTATGTCGTAGCTTTATGTGGTGATTTTGTTATAAGGTTATCTGTCATAATTATTCTTGGTTTAAGCGTATGCAAGATTTACATCTATTTGTCTGGCAGTCCTTTTTGTTGGTCTGTTCCAATGGGTTTCTATACTTGTCGATAGCTGTAGATCCTCTTCTATTACATTGATTAATTTAGTTAAATTATTCAGCGTAGGATTTCCATTGCTTCCTAGCATTCTATGTAAAGCTTTTTCATTTAATCCTGTTTGTTTAGCTAAAGTTTTAAATGATATGTGTGCATGAACCAAATCACGCAATGTAGATAGTGCAGTCTCTTTATCGCCGTCTACTAAAGACGAAATTGCCTCTGCGTATAGCGCGGCAGTAAATTCAGGGTCACTCTTTATCCGAGCAATTACTGTGTCTTTATATTTTCGTGTTAAAGCCATTTATCACCTCTGTTTTTTATAGTTAATCCAGTATTTTTGTGCTTTTTTTATATCATTCGTCTGTGAGCGCTTGGAACCACCGATAAGAAGAATGATTAATTTAGTTCCATCTTTTCCGTAATAAATACGGTAACCTGGGCCGTAATTAATACGAAGTTCTACAACTCCTGCTCCCACCGATTTGGAATCGCCCATATTTCCATGTTCCATTCGCCTAAGATATTTATCAATCCTTGCCGCAGTAGCAGGAACTAGTTTATTAAACCATCTAGCAAAAGGGGACGTTTCATTCTCAATATATTCGCGTAACTCATAATTCACAACAGTTTCAATAGTATCATA
>DAOVUR010000174.1 GCA_030632465.1 bacterium
ATTTTCAAGGCTGCTACATATGGTATTGTTTGTGATGCAATTACAGTTGTTCCGCTACTAACAGATGCATTTAGAAAATTACTTGGTAAGTAATATTGACAAATTGTGCTGTCAGCGCAATTATATCAATATGCTTAGTATAGTAATGATAAATATTAATTCACATATTATTGAGGGTATAGGTATGTTTGCAAAAAGATTATTTGTAGGAATGATTGTGACGTTGGTTGTTGGTGTTAATTGTTTAACGGCAGCAACTGTTTCAGGGAAGCAGACAGTCTTAGTTATTCCGGCTAGTTATAAAGTTGTGCAGGTAGGATTCGATATAGTGACGCTTCGTGCTGTTAAACTTGTCTCTTACCAAAAAATAGCTGGTTCAAATGATCTATTGTTGCATGCCTGGAATCCATCGGCTGATGCTTGGCAGGAACTTACACCACAAATGTTGCGGCAGGGTGTTTTAAATGTTGTTGCAGCTACGGTAATAGGTCCTGATGCTGATGACTTCATTAATTATACTGGAGCCAATATGTGGGGTGGCGCAATCAAACTTATACCAACGTATGATGTTGCTGTAATTCTAAATGGCTTAACTGCATGCTACAACTTTAAATCGTATGAGTGGGAATGGTTAGCACGACGCTATGAATTGGATGTTGAAGACACAAACTATGAGGAGCGTCGTTACGGTAAGTATGGCCCTCCAGGGTCTAATAAATCACGTCCTGTAACTGACGATGCTGATTCCAGTGGCGATAGTGAAGTTGTGTCGACTCTTCTCGATGATGGTGAAGTTGTCGAAGTTGAAATTATTAGAATGCCAGAAGAAAAAGGGATGCCTGCTGCACCAGTAGTGGTGGAGAAAATTGTCCCTGTTCCAGTAGTGGTCGTTGTTCCTGTTGAAGTGGAAGCTCCTAAGCCTGTAAAGGTTGAGGCGCCAGCGCAGGACAATGATCGTGGTAACATGATTCAACTTGATGAACTATTATAGTAAACAGAGATGACATTATGCGTGCAGAAAAGGGTAAACTATTACGCATCTATCTGGGCACCAAAGATCGCTATAAGGGCAATCTTCTCTATGAAGAGATCGTGAAGAAAGCCAAAGACTTAGAGTTGGCTGGCGTTACAGTGGTTCGTGGAACAGAAGGCTTTGGCGCCAATAGTAAAGAAATCCATCGCGACAGTATCTTGCGCCTCTCGGATGACCTTCCTATCATAGTTGAAATTGTCGACATAGAAACAAAGATTGTTGAAGCTGTTAAAGATTTTGAAGTTATGCTAGCCGGGGACAAGCATGAAGCGCTTGTTACAGTTGCTGATATTGAAATCTTGAGACGAAAATAGCGGAAAGATACTCCTCTGGGCAATTCCCTAAGCTATCTGTCTTTTTGTAGGGCTGGAACGGTTAAGCTTGCGAAACCTTCCCGCCGGTCCCGGCTGGAAGGCATCGTACCTCAGCCGTTCCAGCCCTACAATTGATGCAGTAGCAAACTGCGTGGTATGAAACCATCGGATTCATAATCAGTTTTTATAAGTCATCACCGTAGATATCTATACCAGTCCAGCCAAGAATGAAGTCTAGTAATTCCCCCACATTAGCTCCCGCACGAAACGTGAAGATAAAGCCAGCCATAACTTCCACGTCGGTATAGAAAGGGGCTTTTTTACCTTTAGCAATGAATGGAAATGGACTACGAGCATAGACGTCCTTATTACGTTTATCGGAAATACTACCAACGCCATGGCTGAACTTTTGGGTTCCAAACATATCACTCCATTTTGATGGTCTTTTTCTATTGTAGTAATCAGCGAAATTAGGATTTTCATGATAACCAGCTTGTAGTTGGCGGTCAGCCTCTTTCCATCTCCTGATTTCTTCATCAGAAACTTGACGTCTAGGCTTCACGTCTTTGAGGGGGCTATGAGTTCTGTCGGGATAATTCACTGAACGACTGCGACCTCTGTTATATTTATCAGTAAGAGGAAATACTGGATGTAGCGGGATAGGTAGATAAAACTCATCGTTTTCAACTAAACCATTACCATCAACAAAGAATTTACCGGCACGAAGCCCAATTAGATCAGAATTTTGGTTTGCTGCCAACATCGCAGGTCCAACACGTACCTTGACGCCCATACCGGCGCCTAGGGTTAGGGTGAAGATATCCGCAGCATCTCGTCCTCTATCTGCCATATAGCCGGTTGATGAACAGCCAGAGAAGAGTATGGCTAACAGTAAAATGATAGCGATATTTTTCATGAGTTTAACTGTGGACTGTAGACTGTGGACAGTAGACTATTTTTTTCACGGATATGATGCCTCAACATTTATGGCAATACCGCCACGAGGATTGAAGTTTCCTATCACGGTTGCTTGACGCGGATTGATCTTTTCGACGATGTCATCAAGAATCCTATTGATTACTTCTTCATGAAATGTGCCATGGTTTCTGAAGGAGAAGAGATAGAGTTTAAGTGATTTGCTTTCTATGCAGAGCTTGTCAGCAATATAGGTGATGGTGATGTAACCAAAATCTGGTTGACCTGTAATGGGACATAGTGCAGTAAATTCTGGGCAGTCGAGAATTATTTTGTAGTTACGTTCTGGGTGGCTATTCTCAAAAGCCTCAAGAATATCTACACTTGGGGTTGTGATATATTCAGTGTTGCCATGCGATAGATGGGTTAAACTTGGATGGTCAGTATTTGTCTTATTCATAGTAAGTTCTCTGTTAAGTTCTATTTGTAATGTATAACAGTTGTTAATATGGCATAACTCTCTATAAGGTTCAAACGGAAAAACAGAAACTGTATTTGCTCTAGTTAGGTTATATTTGCTATTTTAGCTTTTCAATTGCAACTTGAAGTTATTTATTCTATTGAGGAAAACGTATTAAAACTATATTAGCCAATCAAGGTTTGATTCTGCCCATTGTGATTCTCTCTGCATGGGCTGTTTTTGAGACCTTGTATTATATCTTTGGAAAAAAGAGATGGCAGTGGCGCTTAACTAGCTGGGTATTACGTCCATGGTCAGTATGGTCTTTACTGAGTATGATCTATCAATTAAATCCTAAGCGCGGCATGGCGGTTCTAGAAACAGCACCGACATATATACCTAATATATTTCCTTTCTTTGCTCAAACGTGGGATAAGCATGAGTCATGGAGCGATGCTGCTGCGAGACTAGCGGTAACACCTACAGTATGGGGCTGGGGGGCTGTCGTTGTAACACTTGCTGCTATACTTTTTCTTATTATTAAATATCTATTATCGGGTAGATCAATATCTAATAAGAAAGTTATTATAATTCTGGCTGGATTATATATTATTGCAGGTGCATTGAGTTTCTCTATTGGCTCTCTGCCTAATGGTGTATGGGATAAGGATGATCAGAAAGGATCGTTACTTTCTTGCTGGCATGCACATAATACAGTTCTTTACGCAGTTCCATTTGTGCAGTCAAAAGGTCATTTCCTACGCAACTTCCATGAGATTCAGCCACAACTACGTATTACAATTCATGCATTATCTCATCCACCTGGTGGTGCATTGTCAATGTACTATCTAGGTAAGGCTGTCGGTGCGCAGGGGATGAATATTAGATTAGATTCAACACGCATAAGATATGCAGTTGGCTTAATCTTTTTTACGGCATTAAATATATTTGTCCTCTTCTTTATGGGGAGATCGATGTTTGGTAGTAATAAACATGGTTTTGTTGCTGCTATGCTGTGGATGGTAATGCCGTCTGTATTAGCTTATTCTACATTTGCTCAAGATGGTTTATACTCTGTCTTCTTTAATCTGGCGTTACTATTGTCATGGCAAGTATGTACAGCAAGGAAGATGCCGTATGTAGCTATGATTACATTAGGCTTGGTTTTCTTTTCCCTAAATTTTCTTAATTATAGCTGGTGTTTAATAACATTAATATTTGCGCTCTTTCTTCTCTACTGTGCAAAAAATTATAGATGGACATTTCGTACATTAGCAATACGAGGAGTGATTCCATTAGGGATCATGACTGTTCTTAGTGGTTACGTGTTGATTCATTATAAATTAGATTATTTAGAGGCATACAAGGTCTCCTCTGAGTATGTAGGGCAGTGGTACTGTTTCACTACTCTCTACCAACACCTTATCGCTTGGGTTGGCGGGCAGGTGGATCTCTTTCTTATGATGGGTGCTATTACATGTTCGGCATTCTTTGCATCGGTATATGCCAAGGTTAAAGAGCGAAAGTTTACCCCACAACTAATGTTTCTCATAATTATTCTGGCAGTGTATTTAGTTCCGTTACTTTTCGGCCCAACGTGCATTAGACTTGAAACAGCACGTTGTTGGATGTGGTTATTAAGCGTGCCAGTATGTTTTGCTGCGCAGTTTCTGCTTAAACAGGAACGTGCGTCTATATTTGTGATCTCTGCTGTTATGTTTTCGCTATTTACATATACAGTAATGCGACTATTCCTAAACTTCGCACCGTAATGCGCGTATATGTTTTACTCTGTCTCAGGAAATGGAGCTAATGCTCTATCAAAGATTCCCAGTGAGTATGAAATGGCCATGCCGTAGTTTGTGATGGGGACGCCAGCTTTATTACACTGCATAA
>DAOVUR010000128.1 GCA_030632465.1 bacterium
AAACCATTCAAGATCATTAAAACCTTCCGCTGTGCTCATCTCCACGCCAATACGAGGTAAAGATGGCCACCCATCATCTGCAATGATCTTATTATCAACTTCGATATCGCCAGACGGGGTTAGCGTCATACGCTGAGTATGTATGATTTTCAGCACTGGATCGCTACCGATCCTAATTTTCACGATTTCTACAGTTACCGAATCATTATTCTCAATAACCTTCGAAACGCAAGATGTCACCTTCAGCTTATTAAGGCCCGCACTCTGCCACTGCATGAGCGGCTTATTCTCTTGCCCAGTCCAGCCACGAATACCATCATTATCAGTACCCGCACGCCAGATATTCAGCTCCGGCCCTTTAGGCAGAACATCATCACCATCATACAACACCTTGCTCTCCAAGCCATCAGCAAGTAGTACTAACTTAACCTTACCTGATGAAACCGTAATAGTATTACCGCTCTTCTCACAAACAACCTTATTAGCAACAACAGGGTCGCGCTCATCCTTTTCCGCGACCTGCATCCTTGATGGTACAAAGACAAACTGCTCCCACGCCACCTCATGCCCCTGATCACACCACATAGTCGCAGACTTTGCTACAAAATGAAAATTGATGTGGTATTCTGCCGCAACACTCGTCAACTCCGCACTAATCGGCACAACAACATCGATAGATGCACCAGCATCAACTTCCAGCTCAGACAGTAACCCCGTATCAACCTGCACCCCATCACGCATCAGCTCCCATCTACCTTCTAGCCACGTTAAATCAGTAAAATACTGTTTATTCTTAACGCTAAATAGACCATCCTCAAGCGCTACAGCAGTAACTGCTACAGGTTGCGTCAGCTTCTTGATTTCATACATAGCAGGATGCACAGTTCTGTCAGGCCAGACGAGACCATTAATACAAAAATCAAAATCGTGCGGCTCATCGCCAAAATCACCACCATACGCCCAGTAATACTTTCCACCCGGAATATGACACTCCTTCTGCCTTGCCGCAACCGTCACAGCTGTATCATCTTTTTCGGCAGCTACCTCAAAAGTCTCCTCGCCACTCTTTTTGATTATGCCCTGATCTACCCAATCCCAAATAAATCCGCCCTGCAACCCATGACACTCCTCAAAAGCGTCCCAATACTCCTTCAGAGAACCATTGCTATTACCCATAGCATGAGAATACTCACATAAAATAAATGGTCTATAATCTTCAGTTATCGCAGCCCACCTTCTTATGGTCTCAACAGTAGAATACATTGGACAAACCACATCTGTCACAAGCTCACCTCTACCCTTGGTATCAATCCCCGCATCAATAGCAGCTCCACTATTACCAATCATAGCCATAGGCGTTTTGGAAGGCTCACGCACAGCCCCACTACTACCGACAAACTGCAAGGCTACAGCATTCTCATACTGTAAAAGGCGCGATTTATCATACCCGCGGATCCAGCCAGCAAGAGCATCATGATTACACCCATAACCAGACTCATTACCCAACGACCAGAAAATAACAGACGCATGGTTCTTATCACGCTCCACCATACGCTTGCCGCGATCAAGAAAAGCATTTGTCCACCTCGAATCAGTAGATGGAACATTTCCATAATCATGACTTTCGATATTCGCCTCATCAATAACATACATCCCATACTCATCACAAAGATCATAAAACATAATATCATTAGGGTAATGAGCCGTACGTATGGCATTAAAATTAAATTTCTTCATCACTTCAATATCTGCACGCATAACTGATTCAGAGATTGTTTTTCCATACGTATCATCATGATCATGCCGGTTCACACCATTAAAGAGAATAGCTTTGCCATTAATCAAAACCTCTCTATCCTGTATCTCTATTCGCCTAAACCCAATACGACAAGAAGTCACTTCAACCACCTCACCTGCCGGATTGTATAGAGACACCAATAATGTATAGAGATACGGCTCTTCGCTATTCCATAACTTAGGTGCGACAATTGGTATCGATTCCTGCACACAATGCCCAAAGTTTTTATATCGCGCAAAATCACCAAAAGGCACCTCGCACTGCTTGAAGTCTGGAATAACATTCTGCTCATCAGCATCAACAAGCTTAACGCCAACCTTCCAGTCCAACTGCGGATTACCATTAAAGTTTACTAATACCTGCAAGGAAAGATCAGCATCTTTCAGCTCCTCATCCGGCGCTCCCACAGCAAAAACATCCCTAATTGAAACATCGGCCTGCGAATAGAGAAAGACATCACGATATATACCAGCCATCCACCAATGATCCTGATCTTCCACAAAACTACCGTCAGACCAGCGAATCACCATCACAGCCAAAACATTCTCACCCTTAATCAGATAATCAGTAATATCAAATTCAGCTTGAGTGCGAGAACCTTTGCTAAAACCGACCTGCTCACCATTTACATAGACAAAAAATGCACTTTCCACCCCCGCAAAATGAATAACCGTTCTGCGCCCATCCCACGATGACGGAATCGTAAATATTCTTCTGTAGAGACCTGTCGGATTCTCTTCAGGAACATTAGGTGGCTGATTCTTCCACGGCATCTGCACATTAGTATAGTGCGGGTAATCACCCACATTCTGCATAGTCCAGTTGCCTGGAACAGTAATATCAGACCATGCATCATCAACAAAACTACTCTTCTCAAAATCCTCAACCGCATTTTCCGGCTTATCCACTAAAGCGAACTTCCATTCACCATTCAGATCACTATACCACGGAGAATCGCCCCTAACCCCAGCAACAGCCTGCACCTCATTCTCAAACGGATATAGCGTTGCCCTACTAGGCAGACGATTAATATTTGTAAGCTCCGGTGTTTCCCATGGTTTCGCAGAGTGCATCAATGATTGCGGCATAATTATCCTTATAAACTAATTACTTCTAATTAAAACATTAATTCAGTCAATTCTTTCATCATTCATAAAGCATGCTTGCATACTACTTATGATTCATATACTCTACAAGAATTAAGTAGAATGCTATCTACTTTTATGCAAACACTGGAGATTTAAGATGCAGGTATCAATTCATAAAATTATAATAGAAAACCGTATTCGTAAAGAACTCGGCGACCTTACTCCTCTTATGAATAGCTTGCAGAAACATGGTCAACTAAACCCTATCGTTATTGATGAAAACACCAATCTGATTGCTGGACATCGTCGTCTTGAATCAGCCAAACGCTTAGGCTGGCTAGCAGTCGAAACCATTTGCCTAAAAGAATTAAGTAATTCAGAGAAAATAGAACTTGAAATAGATGAAAATGTTCATCGCAAAGAATTAACAACGGAAGAGCTTTCAGACGGCTACGAACGCCTCGAAAAACTTAACAAACCCTCCGTACTAAAACGTATCGGACTGTTTCTAGGACAGTTATGGGCAAAGTTGTTCCGTAGACAAACCAAATAAGGACTTAAAAATAATGAGTAAACAGAAATCTATAACAGAACTAATCAAAGATGCTGCCAAAAAATCTAAGGTAGGCGCATATAATAAAGAAGATGCAACCCATAAACGTAAAGTCGCATGGCCTTTAGACTGTAATATTGGGCCAGGTCTTGAAGGTGCAACAGCTTGCGAAACAAAAATCGGATATATCAACGGTGCACGTGGACAGATGATCTATCGTGGTTATGACATATTTGACCTCTGCGCAAACTCAACATTCGAAGAAGTATCCTACCTACTACAAAATGGCAACATGCCATCAGAAAAACAGCTTAATGCATACAAAAAGAAGCTTACTGAATACCGCTCCATCCCAAACACACTACGCACTCTTTTAGGATTTGAGATCGAAAATATGCATCCTATGGCTGCATTACGACTCGGCACTAACCTTATGCGCCATCGCCTAACATGGAAAGATAGCGATTCCGCACGGCCACTAGCCGAAGAAGCTATCGCAGCCGATGAAGACTCCATCCCTATGGAAACACAGCCTTACGGTGAAAAACATGCGAAATACGAGTTCAAGAAGCATAAAACAGGCCGCCCAGCAGATGTAAGAACCACTACAGACGATGGCGAGTCACGTGACACATGCATAAGGCTCATCTCAGGTACAGCAACACTAACCGCTGCAATTGCACGAATCAGAGAAGATAAACTCCCAATCGATCCAGATCCAACATTAGGACACGCCGCCAACTTCATCTACATGATGACAGGCAGAAAGCCAACAAAAGAAGAAGAAAGAGTCATGGACGTCTGTCTAATCCTTCATGCTGATCACGGCATGAACGCCAGCACATTCGCCTCACTCGTTGTTGCCTCAACACTATCAGATATCTACCTCTCCATTGGAGCTGGTATTGCAGCACTAAGTGGACCTCTACATGGTGGCGCTAACGAAGCAGTAATAAAAATGTTAGAAAAAATTGGGCCGGCCAAAAATGTAGAGGCGTGGTTCAAGAAAAAAACCAAGAAAAAAGAGAAGATCCCAGGTTTTGGACATCGCGTATACAAAGCGTACGATCCTAGAGCACTCATTCTAGCTCCACTTGCCAAACGACTTACTGCTGACGAACACGGAGAAGGCTCCGTTTTTGACACAGCCAACAAACTAGAAGACCTTGTTGTAAAAACATTAGGCAAAGAAAAAGGAATCTACCCTAACGTAGACTTCTATTCAGGCCTAGTCTATCGCAGCATGGGTATTCCAGACGCAATGTTCACCCCTATCTTTGCCGTAAGCAGGGTATCAGGCTGGACAGCAAGAATCACAGAATACCTACAGAACAATCGTATCTTTAGACCACGCGCCGCATACACTGGCGACTTCGGCAAGAAATACGTACCACTAAAGAAACGCTAACAACACCACACAGATAAACTACAAGGCTGAAACGGTTGAACTAAACTCAACCTTTCAGCCTTTTCTTTCTCATTCGTGCAACCGCCTTATGATTAGCCTGTTGCTGGCGCTCATGAACATCCACATGAGAACGCTCTTCCTGTTGCCAACTTATCACAGCCTCACAAATAGCGGAATCTGCACTTTTTAACAAAGCACCTATATTTATCTTCTCAACAGTCTCGCTCCACCCCGGTTTCCTCTGGTTAAATCCACAAACACCAGATTTGTCAAACTCAAGATAGTCGACTACCTCACGCATAATTTCTACTTGATCTTCATCTGCAATATTTGTGTATTAAACTTCTTGCAAACATATGCACTTTTCTATTTACCAAGAGTTAAGTACTACATCAATTCCTCACAATGACTGCTATCTTCTTTTTAGAGAACTCAACTAACTCACCTACATTAATATCTTTATCACAATTACCGGTAAATAATCCGTGAATAACGATTCCTTTATATAACATTTCATCATCAGGTATTTCAATGATTTCCACTACTAGATTATGTTTTATATCTACGGTAACTTGATCTGAAATCTCGGGAATGAAATCTAAACTTCCATATATCATTTACGCCATACAGTTTTAACTACAGCATCATCTATAATAGCATTAATATTTCTGTATTCTTTCATTTCGCAATTTCTTGATTGGATGGTTCAAATACACTTCTCGGTATAAAGTATTATGTTTAGGAAAAATGATTTTACATTTTCCGTATTATTCCAACAAAGAAATAAGTATATTAATTCTTGGCACAGCAACTTTTTTCGCTTCTTTCGCAGATTTTATATATGCCCTTGGATAGTCCTTGTCCCCTTGTTGATTTTCATCATATCTAAACGTCTTCCA
>DAOVUR010000201.1 GCA_030632465.1 bacterium
AGCAGAAAAATTTCGCACCCGCACTCGCATCCTTTCCCTCCCTCTCTGTTTCTGTCTCTTTTTGTACATCACATCGTGCACATGCATCAATGGCAGTTGTAACAGATAATTTCGAAAACAACGTATCTGGCCTCCTACTAGAAAAAGAGATAAAGTATCTAGGCAACGCTGTTAAAAATCCTGAACATCCATTTATTGCCATCATTGGTGGTGCAAAAGTAAGTGGCAAGATCGACGTTCTAACTAACTTGGCAGATAAGGTTGATACAATCATCATCGGCGGCGGCATGGTCTACACATTCTTCCTCGCCAAAGGGATTGCCGTTGGTAACTCATTAGTAGAAGAAGATCGTGTTGAGATGGCTCGTGAGACATTAAAAACACTTGAAGCTGCAGGCGTAAAAGTAATGCTCCCTGTTGACCATGTAGAAGCTGATGCATTCAGTGCTGACGCAAACATCAAGGTTGTCGCTATCGACGGCATTGAAGATGGCTGGATGGCCCTAGATATTGGACCAGAAACAGCAAAGCTTTATGCCGAAGAGATTGCAAAAGCAAAAACAATCGTCTGGAACGGGCCTATGGGCTGCTTCGAGATGGAACCATTTGCAAATGGAACAACAGTAGTAACAGAGGCTGTTGCAGCTACTGACTGCGTAAGCATTATTGGTGGTGGTGATAGCGTTAGTGCTGTAAACAAAAGCGGACTAGCTGATAAGATGACACATATCAGTACTGGCGGTGGCGCCAGCCTAGAGTTCCTTGAAGGGAAAAAACTCCCTGGTATCGAAGCTCTAAGCAATATGTAAAATAAAAGAGTTTTTTACTTCTAATATCAGTAAAAATTGTCCATTATTACGAATTGCTGATAAAAATTTATACAAATATTATTGAAACAGAATTAACATGGAGAAAGAAATTGAGTAAAAACAGAAAAATCATCATTGCTGGCAACTGGAAAATGAACAAAAGCATTGCCGAGGCTGAAGAATTAACAAGAAACATCACCATGGAGCTAGGTGAAACATCAGAAGTTGATGTTGTTGTCTGCCCTACATTCACAGCACTAAAATCAGTTGGTGACATTATCACTAATACTACTGTTAAGCTTGGTGCACAAAATATGCATTGGGAAGCAGAAGGCGCATATACTGGCGAAATTTCAGCATCAATGTTACGTGATCTATACTGCCACTATGTAATACTTGGACATAGCGAACGCCGCACATACTTTGGCGAAACTGATGAGATTGTAAACAATAAAGTTAAAGCCGCTATTGCTGCAAATCTTAAACCTATCGTCTGTGTTGGTGAATCACTAGAACAGCGTGAATCTGATCAGACAAAAGATGTAATAAAAGGTCAGATCGAAAAGAGCCTTGCTGGCTTAGGTGAAAACCTCGATAAAGTTATCATTGCTTACGAACCAATCTGGGCAATCGGAACTGGCCTTACAGCATCGCCAGAACAAGCACAAGATGTACACGCATATATCCGTAGCATACTAGAAGAGATGGGCGGTACAGATATTGCACAAAGCATTCGCATTCAGTACGGCGGTAGCATGAAGCCTGCCAATGCTGAAGAACTTTTATCACAACCTGACATTGATGGCGGCCTAATCGGCGGTGCTGCTCTAGACGCAAGCTCCTTTGCAGGAATCGTCAATGCTGGCATTCAGAAATAATAACATAAACAGGAGAGACAGACTGTGAGTTCAATATTAACTTATATCCTTATATTAGTAGAGGCTATTGTATGCTTTCTTCTAATATCAATCATCCTTGTGCAGCGCACAAAGAGCCAAGGCGTAGGCATGGCATTTGGTGCAGGCATGGGTGAAACATTATTCGGTTCACATATCGGTAATGTCCTAACAAAAGCTACTACCATACTAGGTATTATTTTTCTAGTAAACACCACAGTCCTAGCTATGCTTGGAACAAAAGAAAGTTCAGGTGTAAAGACTGTTACCGACACAATACCAGTTGCACCAGCTGCTGTACAGATGCCTGTTCCTATGGACCCAGCACAAATGCCACTATCGACAGAACAGCTACCAGCTGTGAATGTGGAAGAAGCTCCTGCTCCTGTAGCAGAAGTGCCAGTACCGTAGTTCAAAGAAACAACCAACAACACCCGTACTAATACGGGTGTTGTTTTTTTATTGATGGCCAAGATTCATGACTGAAAAAAACATATCAGAACTAACTAAAGAGCTTGAGCAGTTCCAGGCGGAAAAAGAAAAAATCCGCATGATCGTTGGTCAAGTTGGTGGACGCGTAACGGCAAAAAATGAACGAATACTTAATGCCATATTCATACTACTACTTATAGCTCTCTTTCTACTAGATATTGCCAGACATATCTTCCATATAGAAATTCCCGTTCCACCCATTTTTTCCGTTGAGATAGGACTACTACTAGTATCAATCAAGATTATTTGGATGATTCATAAACAGACGAAAGTAGAACACTTTCAGTTTTGGATTTTAAACTCTATTGAGTTTAGATTAGAACAGCTGTCACACGACATCAAAGACATCAAAAAACAGCTCCCTGCAGAGAAATAAAATTCTTATCAAAAAAGGGCACTATTTCTCAAAGAGTAGTACAAGCTTTCAGCCCGTTTTTGCACCACCTAGTAAAACAGCTTTCCATAGCTGTTTAGTCAGCATCCGTCTTCGCCTTTGGCTACGCCGTGACAAGTTGGAATGCTGATATACCGTCCCTACTACAAGTTTGAGAATGACTTTTTGAAAAGTTACGATTACCTCGCAATACAAACCTTATCGTGTAACGTGATTCATCTCGAGCAATCCTCTGACATGACACCCCAACTGCTTATAAAATAGTGGTGAAAAGTGCGTACGGTCCTCAATAAAATCCTCACTACGCAACTCTCCGTCATCATCATATAACATATGATTATAATCCTCATAGCGGGCCCACTGATATTCATCACAGATCTTTTCTACCCGCCTATTTGCATCATCTTGAACAGGCCAAAACCCACCATCATTACGTTTAGGTGCCGGGTGAATGGATAGATAAATCAATTGATCTAGGTTCGGCAAATATTGCTGAATCAACTCCATAATAATACGGAATCCAATCTCCACATTCTTAGGACCATCCTCACCTAACCTGCTCAACGCGCACACATCATTATCGCCGCAGTTATATATTATTACCGATGGGTTATGCGGAATAACGACTCGTTTGAAATAAAGGATTGTTTCCCATATCCGCGCACCACCAAATCCGCGATTAACTACCGGCAAACCGGCAAAGTCTTTGGCAAATTGATTTTCTAGCAGCCAGCACCTTATATCAGAATCACCATAAAAAAGAATGCCGTTCGATGTTGGTGGGTGTAACTTATCCTGCTGCTCAAACTCAACAATTTTATCCTCAAGTCCTACACTAGGAATAATCATTCCTAATGCTTCAAGCTTACTAACATTTAACGCTTCACTTTCTAACATGTTTTCAGCCCCTTAAACTCTGATTCGAAGAAATTATCTCTTAGCAGACTTCTTAACATCTTTTACAGCTTTTTCACCTTTAGTATCCACACCAGGAATATTCTTCTTAGCCTTGTGCTTTGCAGCCTTAGAAGTAACACAACCAGTACCAGCAACCAACACCGCACCCATAACCATCGCCAACATTCCTATAACTAATCTCTTCATTTTACTACTCCTTTTCTATTTTAACTACTGTTTTAAAAAATATTCGGCGCATGTTCATGCAAGATATCCCGCATAATTTCACACGCTTCGCGAATCTCCCACTGCGCATGCTTAGAACAGCGCATCTCGAAGACATGTCGATATTCACGGAAGTTCGCAGTGATCATTATTTCGGTAGCACATGCATTAGGTAGCACGAAGCGTGCATCTTCATTACGAATGCCCGCCTTCTTCCACTTAGCGTACATTTCCTGAATAGTACGCATATCATTCTCATACTCCTCAAGATGTTCCGCACGCATAGAAGGAGGAGTTACATATTCAAAGCCATCTTCGCGCACATAGCGCTGACTCTTCTGGGAAAA
>DAOVUR010000292.1 GCA_030632465.1 bacterium
ACTCGTCCCACCAAATAAAGATTTACCAACCTTAAATGCAGTATCAGTAATTCGTAACAGAGATATAGCATACAGGCCCTTAAAGTTGACCACGCGCCATAGCTGCCCACGCACTTCAACTCTAGTTCCTAAAGTCTCCTTATATTGGTTATAACCAAAACCAAAATCGACCGTAAGTGGGGTATCACTCTTAAACAGGTCTTCTATAATATAATAATTAAGAACCAATCCAGGGGAATATTTTTTCCAATCATCATCATACGCTGGCGCTTCATCTAGAAAAACTCCACCATATTGGTACCCCTGCACTGATGCTATAGCAGTATCGCCAACAAAAAGTATATATGACCTGACCCACCCACTGCGTGCCAAGGTTTTTAACACCTCAAAAGAAGGCGGCGCCTGACGTTGCGCCCGACCATGCCAACTACAGTTCCACACAACATGAAGACACTTACTCAGCAACTCCATCTCACCCTCATCACGAAACAGCTTAACACTGACCGTATCATTACTATCACGCATAAGCTTACGAACTCTTCGCCGTAACGCCTGCCGCGTATTAGAATTCAACATATTCAGCCAAGCATCAAAGTTTTCCGGCATATCAATCAAATAAGTTGACTGAACATTACGCGCACCCTTTCCTGGCATTGGCCAATTATCCGCCATAACTAGGTCGCACGCCTTCTTGACTTTCAACTCTCGAATAACTTCATCAAATAATACATTCCTATTATGACCATTCAATACGGCAAACTCGTAATCAATAAGCTTCATCATTTTGGCACGTACACTACCAAGCTTCCATAACCCAAGCATAAAAGGCAGAGTGCCATCTGTATAACAAAACGGCAGAACAGCAACTAACTGCTTGCCATCATAAACAAAAGCAATCTGCAGCATTTCAAAACCAGATGTTTCTGCAATCACCTTCGGATCGCACCAAAATCCACACTCAACATCTGAACGTTGCACAAAGGCCTGCCATTCAAGAAACGCAACATCACTCCCCTGAAGAGAATCTATATTTTTTATCTCAATTTTCATAATAATTGCGGACTAACAGCTTCTTTATAAACTTTCAAATATTTTTCCACCATCACATCCAATGAATATTTCGTTAAAATTCGTTCCCTGGCCGCCATCCCCATCTTATTACGTAATTTTGTATCTCCCATCAACTCACAAAATGCATCATACATTTTTTCCTCATCACCAGACGGAACAACAATACCAGTAACACCATCCTTCACAATTTCAGCATTCCCCCCGACATCAGTAACCACAGCAGGCAGTCCTGCGGCACCAGCTTCTAATAAAGTAATCGAAGTACCTTCCTGATCTGATGATAGACAAAACAGATCCATCTTATTCAGCCACCCACTCACATCACTACTAATACCCGGTAGCACAACAGAATCCACAATATCACATCGCTCTATTTCTTCCTCTATCTTTGCCCGCTCTGCCCCACCACCAACCAATAGTAATTTGCTTTTCGGATATCGTTTATTAAATTTACAAAAAGCACGGGTAAGAAATGGGTACTGTTTCTCAGGCGAAAACCGCCCAATACTACCAATCACAAGCTGCGAACGGTCACCTTCATAACTGCACTTACTATTTTCCACCAGAACCCCATTAAGAATAGTTACAACTTTTTTCCTGGGAACCTTTTCAACTTCTAAAACAATCTTTTCAATTTCATGAGACACAGGAACAATAAATTTTGTAAACCGCGACAACTGCCTGCTAAACCATACCCACCTAGGATTCTGCGGCCAATTACGTCCATGCTTAGTATGCACCAACGGTACCCGAGTCACAAGCGATAGCAATGCTCCATACTTATGCGGATGTGAATTATGCGTGTGAATCACATCGATCTTATTTTGCTTGGTAAATCTAAGCAAACCAAAAAATGTTTGTATAACACCGCGCTCTCCAAGATCACCACACCACACCGCAGCAACCTCCGCATCCTCACACCACACCCCTGTTTCCACTAAACATCCAAGATAGCTAGTGACACCACGTTCAGCCAGACCACGAGTAAGATCAACCACCACCTTCT
>DAOVUR010000097.1 GCA_030632465.1 bacterium
AGTTTACTAGGAATGCGTAGGCGGGCTTATTGAACAGCTTCGAGGCTACGGCTGGCACGCCAATGAGAAACTACACGTATGTCTACATCTTACAAAGTGATTTAGACTCCGCTCATTATTGTATACTCTTATGCAGAAAAATATTGTTGTATTTACGGTCAGAAAAGCATATTCTAACCAGTCTAGTCTAAGTTTGATATTAACAAAAAGTATGTTAGGTGCATCATGGAGTTTACAACAATATTTATTCAATATTTTTTTATAGGCATTCTATTTACTAGTCCGATTCTTGTAACTATCTCTTTGTTTATTATCTTGTTAGGGCATTTTGTTGGGAAAATTGAGGGGTGGTCGCATATTAATGCTTTGTACTACTCCTTTATAACAGCAACTACTGTTGGCTATGGAGATTTTCCGCCACGACATAAACGGTCTAAAATGTTGGCTATTGTTATTGCCTTTTGTGGATTGTTGCTAACTGGTATTGTTGTTGCAATTGCATTACATGCGCTTGATAAAGCATTTGAGGATAGTGACCGTATTACTAAGGTTATGACAAAATATGGGATACCGCATGTAGAGTCTGAGATAAAAGATAAATAAAGGGGATATAAAATATGGAAAATGTAATTGTACAGAAAATTATGGAGTTGCTGGCTGTGTACGGCGTGAAAGTTATTGCGGCAGTATTGATTTTGGTTATTGGTCGTTTTGTCGCGATTGGGGTTCGTGGCTTGATTGCTAAGGTTATGAAAAAGCGCAAAGTTGATGAGATGTTAGTCTCGTTTGTTTCGAGTATGTCTTATTTCGTTTTGATGGCATTTGTTGTTATTGCTGCGTTGGATAGACTTGGCATTCAGACAACATCCTTTATTGCCATTTTGGGTGCGGCTGGTCTGGCTATTGGCTTAGCTCTGCAGGGGTCTTTAGCAAATTTTGCATCTGGTGTGCTGATGTTGATCTTTAAGCCTTTTAAGTGCGGTGACTTTATTGAGGGTGGTGGAATCACAGGAATAGTTGAAGGTATAAATATTTTCACTACTGAAATGAAAACCCCTGACAATAAAAAGATCATTGTTCCTAATGCGAAAGTAATGGAAGGTAATATTATAAACTACTCTGCGAAAGATACACGTCGTGTTGATATGTCTGTAGGCGTAAGTTATAACGATGATCTTGATAAGGTTAAGCGCGTGCTCGAGGATATTCTTGCTTCTGATGATCGAGTACTCGATGATCCTGCGCCGACTATTGGCGTGGCTGAGCTGGGTGATAGCAGTATCAATTTTGTTGTACGGCCATGGGTGAAGAGTTCTGATTACTGGGATGTAATGTTTAATACACAGAAAACGATCAAGCAGAAGTTTGATGCAGAAGGTATCTCGATACCATTTCCGCAGCAAGATGTGCATCTTGTTAAGGAGTAGTTGATTATGATTGATACTTTATTTATAGCTACTGGTAATGCGCATAAGCTAGTTGAAATTAGAGCGATTTTTTCTGTTCCTAATCTCAAGCTAGTTGATATGAACGACTATTCTGAGTTACCGGAAGTTGTAGAGGATCAGGATAGCTTTGTTGGCAATGCAGTAAAAAAGGCTGTTGAATTGGCAAAGTTTAGCGGGCAGTGGACATTGGCTGATGATTCTGGTCTGGAGGTTGATGCTTTGGGTGGTGATCCAGGTGTCTATTCTGCTCGTTATGCTGGTGAAGATGCGGATTACCTAGCGAATAATAGTAAGTTGTTACATGAGCTGAAGGGTGTTACTGAGCGTAGCGCTAGGTTTAGGTGTGTTATTGCCTTGTGTAGCCCTGATGGTGAAGCCAGAACTGTTGAGGGGTGTTGCGAAGGGAAAATTGCATTAGCGCCAAGTGGTGATAGTGGCTTTGGCTATGATCCGCTATTTATCCCTGTAGGTGAGTCTCGTACATTCGCAGAGATGAGTGATTTGGAGAAGAATGCTGTTTCTCATAGGGGTGTGGCTTTGGCAAATGCAGATGTCGCATGGAAACATTTATTAGTGAATAACTAATAGTGAATAGTGAATAGTTATTGTGCCTACGGCGTTAGTAGGTAGTGAATACAGTACGGGCGGGCTGTTATGCTGGATAGTGAATTAGAGGGTTGATATATGAGTGTACGAGCAAAAGATTTTGAACAGGCTGAGTTACGTAAAGTTCTCGTATTGGTTAATCCTAAGTCGGGCTTGCCGCGGTCGTTTAGTTCATTACGGCGTGAGTTTGATAAGTATTGGGATGTGCCGGGAATTGATCTGTCTTATCAGTTTACTACTAGTGCTGAGGATGGCGTCGATAAGGTTAAGCGTGCGGTGGATAACTGCGTCGATACGGTGTTAGTTATTGGTGGTGATGGTACTATAAGTAGTGTTGGAAGGGCGTTGGTTGGTACTGATGTTGCATTGGGGGTTATTCCGAGTGGTAGTGGGAATGGTTTTGCGAGACATTGTGGTATTCCGTTAGTTTTGAATGATGCTATTCGTAGTTTGGCTACGGCTGATGTTAGACCTATTGATGTTGGTATTGTGAATGGTAACTATTTTTTTGTTACATGTAGCATGGCATGGGATGCAGCATTTGTTAAGTCGTTTGATAAATCTCCAATGCGTGGTGTGCTCCCGTATATCTTTGCTGGGTTTCAAGAGTTTTTGCAATATAAAGTACAGGATGTAACTGTAGAGATTGATTCAGGCAAGGAGGAGACGTTTGTTGATCCGATGGTCTTTACCATTGCAAATATGACACAGTTTGGTGGTGGCGCAAAGATAGCACCGCACGCAGAGGCTGATGATGGCCTGCTTGAATTGGTTGTTGTGGGGCAGCAAGATGTGGCGCGTGTGTTGACGCAGATCAATAAGCTTTTTGATGGTTCATTGCATAGGCTTTCAAGTGTGCAGACGCGACAGTTAAAAAGCATGAAGGTTTACCGTGAGTTGGCGACTCCGATTCAGATTGACGGTGAGCTTGTAGATGCGCCGGCTGAGATAGATGTAGCTATTATGCCAAAGGCATTAAAAGTGTTGTTTCCGAAATAGTTGTGCGTTGTGTGCTCGCTGGGCATTTTGGTTTCAGGCTGCATTATTGAACGTTACGAGGGCATTTCGGCTCCGCTCAATGACCTCTACGGACAAGCCTGACCTCGTAACCCAGCAATGCCCCATTGACTGAGGTCCCTGAGCGGAGCCGAAGGGCCGGCTCTTTAGACTCGTGACGTAAGTTGTAATCTTTTTTGCGTGATCTACTTAAATGTTCGCGGCATCATACCTGGCAGAGTTGTTAAGTTAGGTTTACTCTGATTCTTCGGGATGAGGTTAGCTATCTCTTGTAATCGTTTATCTTTGTTAATTATGATTACGGCTTCAGTTCTACCTGTACGGATAGCTTCTTGCATTGATCGTATTGCTGCATTCTTGTTTTTCATGCTGTACTGAACACTTGCCATATCGAGCCACGCTTTCCAGTCGGATGGGTTAAGGCGTAGATATTTTTCTAATGCTGGCACCATTTTATCTGGGCGTTTCGCTGTAGCATACATCTTGGCAATCTCTAGATATACGCTTGGTGGCGTGCGTGGGCCAAGTTTGTTTTCGCATAGATTAAGGGCTGTGAGCATCTCTTTGTGCTGCTTTGCTTGGAGACTCAGTCCTGCTATCCTAAGAAATACTTCTGGCGGTAGATTCGTCTGCACTAATAGCTTGTGTGTGAGGCCAACAAACTGTTGTGTTTTACGTCCCTGTTGGTAACAGCTGATCAGCTCAAGTGCGGTGCTTATATCGATCTTGCCTTTTTTCTGTTTGGCTTCAAGCTCTTTTGTTCTTTTGTCTAGTTTGAGTAGTCTGTCAAGATGATCAATAAAGCCTTGGCTCTTAGTGCTTCCTGGATCGCGTTGATTGAACTCTAGCAGAAGATCACGAGCGTTTTTTATGCGACGGTGTGGTAGCATTACTTCTTGGGCCAGCCTAAATGTTGCTTCTGGGCTAAGAGGGTAGAGGGCACGTGCCTGCTGGAAGGCTGTTTCTGCCTGTGTGTACATTCCTTTGTTGGCGTATAGGCCGCCAATCGCACTCCGTAGTTTAGAAAACGATTTGCGAGCAACAATATCACGAATGAATTTCTGGTCGGAGATTAGTCTGCGTGTATACCAGTCCCAAAAATCTAAATCGGCAGTTACCTCTTTTGGATCTAAGTTACCTCTTTTGCTGTTGATCTTCATGATCAAGCCGTGTGGTGATAGGTATGGGTACATCCAGCGGATGACATAGCTTTCTTCTACATAGAAGTCATGCTTATAGTTGTTATGTTCAAAAATCATCTGTGCTAGTATGCCGTTAATTTCCATTACGCCTAATGCGCCACTAACTTGAACACGACCATTTTCTACTGTGAGGGCGGCGTTACGTGGGCGTTTTCCGCTCTCAACTTCTTCTACGTAACGTTGGAATGAGCGTGCGCTATCGGTTTGGTCTGGAATCCATATCTGATCGCCATATAGGTCACGCATAACGCTCATGTATGTATTGTCTGCTAATGCGTTTTGAGTGATAAGGTAGACGTCTTCACGTACGCGGGCAGAGTAGATCATGTAGGTGGGAACAAAACGTCCCGGATCGGTACCACCAAAGAATACAGCATTTGGTCCCATCCCTTTTGGGAAGCTCGGGTTTGGTAGTGGTTCTTCATCAGGGGAGAGCTCTTCTGATATTGCAGCTGCACCACGTAGTTGGTAGTTGCCGAATTGCCAGCCAAAATCATGGTCTGTCTGCTCTGCGCCTCCCGATGTGCGAATAAGTTCTCTGTTTTGTCCATTCTGATAGATAGGAATCAACCATAGTGACAGTGCTGTTACGATACTGGCATTTCTAAGGAATAGTTTATCTTTAAAGATTGTTCCTGCAACAGCTAAACCAAAGATTAATCCATATCCGATCCAGAAGGCATATAGTGCATGTGATGAGATGAATTTCACGCGTTGGATAAAGTTATCCTGGATATCTCCTTTAGGGTTGGCTAGTGCAATAAGTAATATACTCATAGTTAAGAAGCCGAGGAGTGTCGCAATGATCCAGCGTTGAGAGTTCATGTCAATCTGTATTTTGACATACTCTTTTTTCATTAACATGGACATTACCCCAATTAGAATAATTGGCCCCACTACTAGTAGAATGAGTCCGCCAGCTTGCCCCATTAGCATCCATACCTGTTTGGTTGAAAGCTCTATTGCTGTATTGCTGAGCATGGAGATAGCTACCATAGCTTGTTTTAGTAGAATTGCATTGCAGACAAGTAGAATTCCAAGGCCGCCAAGCATGAGTAGTCCGACGGTTATACGTTCCGAGATGGTAGCGTGAGTTTTACCTATTAGTCGTGATACTAGTTCTCTGATCTGGCTAGTGAAAATGGCTGCTCCGCCAACTAGTAGTATTACAAGCACTAGAGCTGCTGGGATTTTGTAGGCGTATGGCATATATGTCCAATTGATGCCGAATCCTTTTTCTATGACAACCATTGCGCTGGCCACTAGCGAGAGTGCGATGGCTATATACATAGCGTTAATTTTGCGACCTTGAGCTTTAACTGTCCAGATGGTGAATGGCAGAAATCCTAGTAGTGTTACTGGTAGGGTAAACTGTACACGTAGATCGGTTACGTAACCACCAAGTTGATGAATGAATTTAGCGGTGAATATATTGGCTGGCTTGATTGCTTCGTACTGTCCACGTGTTACGGCATGTTGGAATCCTTGCCAAGTACGCGGGTAGCCCCAGTTGATTGGAGGATTGCGTAAGTCTGAGATGATCGGCATTATGGCATAGAACGCAACGCCCAGCTCTGCAAGGAATATTGTTAGCGCAACAGTGCGGCCGCGGGGTAGAAGGAATGCCGCGAGTATCAAGACTAGAAAGTTAAGGCTGAGGTAGATATAACAGGTTATATCAAAGGGGTGATCTATGGCGGGTAGGTACCCTTTTTTTGCTAACAAGAAGACTATAGCAATAGGAGCTCCAGTTATCAGAAAGTCGCGGAACAGCTTGGTGTCTCGCATGAATATGGCAAACACTAGTGGTAGTGCTGCCAGTAGTAGGACTTGGTAGTTTGTCATGCCTAGCCCGAATATGAATGCGGTTAGGAATAGTAGGTGATCGCTTGGCCGCGACATCCATTGGTAAGTTAGTAGGAATATAAAGACCAAAAACAGAGCGTTTAGGCTATATACTTCCACAATAACAGACTGTGACCACATGACGGGGGTAAAGGCGAACAGTAGACTCCCGACAACACCGCCTATCCAGCATATTGTTTTTTCATTGGTAAGGTGTGATACATGTGATGATTTCCGCATCTCACGCAACATATCAAAGCCTGAACGACATATTAGCATGGCTGTTATTCCGGCAGCTAGAGCGCCGAAGACCGCTGATGATAGTGCTACGCTCCATGCAGGGTTTGGTTGTCCTTGATACTTTACAAATGCAAATACTTTTGTGAATAGCCATGTCAGCATGGTCCAGATCGGGTATCCTGGTGGATGAGGAACGCCCAAGAAATCACTGGCAACAGCTAGTTCGCCTGAGTCTTCTAGTGTGACAGTGGGGGCTAGACTAATTAGGTAGACAACGAATGTTATAATAGTAGCCGTCCAGAAGGCGCTCCAGTCAAGGAGTCTGAAAAACCGACCGTTTGTTTCTGGTTCAAAATCAAGTAAATCTTTGTTGTCCATTTATATGCCTTTTTATAGTTAAAAAATCCTTATAAGTTTGCACGAAAATCGGAGGAAGTGCAACTTAAAAAAGGTGATAAACGTAAGGAGTTTTGCCGCTCTACGGGAAATATTTGACAAAATGATTATAGGACCCATCCTTTGCTCTTCGAGCTACGGAGGGCACGGCAGAATGATTTTTGCTCTACGGGGTTGTTTATATGGATAAACAGAAATTCAGGATTGTTGCCCTACGGGAAAAGGGTTGCTGCTTCCGCCTACGCCCTTCGTAAACTCAGGGACTACGGCGTGACAGGCTACTGATCGTTAATGAGCTGTAGCACTTTAGCGGATGCTGTACCTTTATGAATTATC
>DAOVUR010000178.1 GCA_030632465.1 bacterium
ATTACGAGAGATATCAACAATATCGCCTATCACAGTACTTGCCGTTGGTTCACGCCCCGCACCTCTGCCATAATATAAAGACCGACCAACCAGATCACCCTCTACCGCAACACCATTATAGACGCCGTTAATAGAGGCTAACACATGATCATGCGAAACAAGTGAAGGATGAACCCGAACCTCAACCTCATCATCACCACCCTTTATTACTGCCAATAACTTGATTCTATAACCTAGGCTTTTGGCCAACTCAATATCCTCAGGAGAAACATTTCTTACACCTTCCACTGACACCGAATCTACCGGACAATTAAATCCGTATGCCAGTGATGCCAGAATCGTGGCCTTATGCGCTGTATCATGCCCATCAATATCCAAAGTCGGATCAGCTTCCGCATATCCTGCCACTTGTGCCTCATCCAAAGCCTGAGCAAATGGCATACCCTTCTCTTCCATCTGCGTTAAGATATAGTTACAAGTTCCATTCAAAATCGCATAAATACTCTCTATATTGTTGCCCGCCAAAGCTTCACGCATCACCTTAATAATAGGTATGCCGCCACCAACGCTTGCGCCATAATAGATATCAACACCATTCTCTTCAGCAACAGCAAATATCTCCTCGCCATATTTAGCCAACAACGACTTATTGGCTGTAACCACATGTTTACCCTGCTCCAATGCCTTAATAACCAAATCTTTAGCAATAGTAGTTCCGCCAATCAACTCAATCACAATATCCACCTGCGGATCAGCAACAACAGCAAATGCATCCTGACTCAATATAGCTGGGTCTACAACAACCCCACGATCAGTCTCAATATCCAAATCAGCAATCGCACGCATCACAGGAACAGCGCCCAACCTTTCAGATATAACCCTCTTATTATCCAACAACCCCTGGACAACACCAGCACCGATAGTACCAAAACCTAATAACCCTACTCCAATTTCTCTCATCTTATAATATACCTATTTTTATATAATCAAATTTTTCATATACCCTGACATCTGGATACCCACGCAATCTTTAATAATACGCCATTTTGTGCGATTCCCGCAAGCACGAATCAACACCAACAGCCGATAATTATCTTTTAACACCCATTTTTACTTGATTTCAATCTTTTATCAGCATAATATTAGCGCTTCTTATTACAAGTTAGTAGAAAACGTACAGTAATTTAGATAATAAATCATAGATATGGAGGAAAGAATGGATTACTTCTTAACCGAAGAACAGTTGATGATTAAAGAACTCTGCCAGCAGATCGCAGAAGAAAAACTTAAACCTATCCGTGAACATCACGACGAAACAGGTGAATTCCCTTGGGAAGCAATCAAAGCATTCAAAGATGCTGACCTGTTCGGAATCGCCATTGAAGAACAGTACGGCGGTATGGGCGGCGGATGCATGGATACATGTATTGCCGTTGAAGAACTATGTAAAGTGGATGCAGGTATCGCGCTTTGCCTATTCGCAACAGGACTAGGAACATTCCCTATTCTAATTAGTGGTAACGATGAACAAAAAGCTAAATACCTCCCGCAAATCGCAGCAGGTAGCCTTGCAGCTTTTGGTCTCACAGAAGCAAACGCAGGTAGTGATGCCAGCGGAATCCAGACTACAGCTGTTCTTGATGGTGACGAATACGTACTTAACGGAACCAAGCAGTGGATCACTAACGGTAGCGTAGCAGATATCTACACCATTATCGCAATGACCAACAAAGCAAAGGGGCCACGTGGTGCAAGTGCTTTTATTGTTGAAAAAGATACTCCAGGATTCACATACGGCAAAAAAGAGAACAAAATGGGTATTCGCGCTTCAGTAACAAGCGAACTAATATTCCAAGACTGCCGCATCCCTAAAGAAAACCTCATCTCTCGTGAAGGCACAGGATTCATTGTCGCAATGAAAACTCTTGACCAATCGCGTCCAGGTGTAGCCGCACAGGCACTAGGTATCGCAGCAGGTGCTCTTGATATCGCAGTTCAATACAGCCGCGAACGTCGTCAGTTTGGCAAACCAATCTCTGCATTCCAGGGCGTACAGTTCATGCTAGCGGATATGGCAACCAAAGTTGAAGCAGCACGTGGTCTGGTTTATCAATCAGCACGCTACATCGATACTGGCGCCAAAGACATCTCCAAAATCTCAGCCATGGCTAAAGTCTACGCATCAGATGTTGCAATGAGTGTAACAACCGATGCCGTGCAGATCCTTGGCGGATACGGATACATGAAAGAATACCCAGTAGAGAAAATGATGCGTGATGCAAAAATCACTCAGATCTACGAAGGAACAAATCAGATCCAGCGTGAAGTAATTGGGCTAAACCTAATTAAGGAAGCTGCAAAAGCAAAGAAATAGAAATGCAAAACATGAGGGCAAGCGAAAGCTTGCCCTTTTTTTTGTGCCCCACCACTATTGTGCCGAAATGTACATAACCGAAAGCAGCAAATCCAGAACCTTACCAAGTAGACTGAATGGTTTCATGATAATATCAGCAAAAGGGATAATCCCAAAATGGGCAAAAACAACTAATACCGCATAACCAACACCAAGCATAATAAAAACTGACCGAGCTCGAAGCTCTTGCGTGCTACTTTTCTTATGAGAATGCTTAATCCTGCGCATATTCAACGTCTTAGGTGGAGCAACCCACCACGCAGGCAGCTCACTATTAACAGTTCCATTCTTATAACTATCAATAATATCTAATACACCTCTCAAAATACGCCTATCTGCAATATGCCCACCACGCTCATGCACAAGCCGCATAACCTCCGGCTCAGAGTTCGCAGGACACCCTGTAAGTCCCGCCACATCAGCAGATAACATACTAATATCGTTATGTCCATTTCCTATTGCTAAAATATTCTTCGAATCAATATCAAGATACTTCGCCAACTCAAAAACAGATAGCCCCTTAGTAAAGGGAACAGGATGCACATCAATCTCGCGTAAAAAATTAAAAACCTTGAGATGCTTATAATGACCTAGCTTCTCCTCCAGCATCTTCGCCACTGTATTAGCTGAATCATCAGATTCAAACCGTAACCGCAACTCATCACGCCCCTGCGCAACCACCTTAACCCCAGTAGATGCTCCAACAATCATCCCGCGCCAATGATCCAGCACCTCACGTGCATACATTTTCTGACGCCAAATAAGATGGAATATATGCAAATTCCAAAACAGTCTTGGAATATACCCCACCTTTGTATGCACAAGAATATATGCATGCCTCACTATGATAAAGTCAGGCAGAATCCCCAGACTCTTCATCGGGTAAAAGAAATTAGAAAAACTCCGGTAGGTACGACCAGTACAAGCAACCCAATAAGTCTTATCAGTTTCGCGCAACTCATCTAAACGATCCTTAAATACAGAATAGAGCGGAAACTCATCAGCATTGCCAATCAAAGTCCCGTCCAAATCAGTAACTAATAGTTTGATATTTGCGCTCACAATTATTCCTTAGCCTACATTCCCTTTTTCTTAAGAGCAGCTCGCAACTCCTCTTGAAACAATTGCAAATCAGTCTCATCCGGTTTATATCCAGGTTGTCCAGCATCAAGAGCCAGACGTCCCTCCTGATCCAAAAACCATGACGCCTTAACGCCATCCGTAAACACCACCGTTCCACTAACAAGAGAACCTGGTCGTGTAAGAGCATCAACTTCAACAGATAGACCAGACGCCCCCACTTCGGCACCATCTTGCTCCAGCTTATCATCTTTCTTTTTATCAGACACTGGCTCCGGCTTATCCTTAACATCAACCCCAAGATCCAAAACAAGAACACGAACATCTATATACGTCATAGAGATATCAAACTCAGAACTAATCTTCTTCTGAATATCAGACAAATTCAAGCCTTCAGCAACCCATCCAGCAACCGCCTCTTTCTGCACATCATTAAGTTCCATAACAACTACTCCAAATAGTATTTCCACCTACCATCATTAACAATTAATCACTAGCAATTAATAATTACCGTGGAGCCAACGATCCGAATTGAACGGACGACCTGCTCATTACGAGTGAGCTGCTCTACCGCCTGAGCTACGTTGGCACAAAACATAAACTTACCTTCCACACCAAAAAAGTCAAGCCAGAGTTTAAACCACCTCACTCGTAATGCGAAAGATATCCATTTTTTAATTGGATGTTCATAGTTGGGCGTTCATAGTTGGGCGTTAAATTTTCTCCACATCTCAGCCAAAACATAATTAACAGCCAATATCAAAAAAAAGGTGGCGCGATCTCTCCGAGAGAGCCCAGCGAGCACCGCGACGCGAAAAGGTAGCAGCTCAGACCCACTCACTCGTAATGAACTTCCCGGGCGAAGATAGCCTAAGTATGTGGTATATGCCGAAGCGACAACTTATAAAAAAGCGAAAGCACCATAGCCGCACAATAAGCGAAGGAATATATCACGTGCGCAAACCTAGCTGGTGAGTGAAACGAAGCAGCTCAAGTTAAGTACGTGGTATATGCCGGAGCGATAACATTTTGATTAACATCAACTCCAACGTCATCGGCTG
>DAOVUR010000127.1 GCA_030632465.1 bacterium
AAGCCAGCACTTGCCATGATGCCGCTATGTTTCATAAACCCTGGCGATATTGAACTAACAACTGTTCCTGGCTATCCAGTGATAGCAACACATACAAAATATCTCGGCGGCGACGTGGTAGAGCTTCCGCTATTAAAAGAAAATGGGTTCTATCCTGACCTTTCAACTATTTCACCTGAAGTAGCAGAAAAAGCAAAACTACTATACGTCAACTACCCTAACAATCCAACGGGTGCAGCTCCTTCAGCCAAAGTGTTTGATGATTTAATTGCCTTTGCGCAGAAACATAATATCATTATCGTGCAAGATGCCGCTTATGCCACATTATGCTACGAGCAGGAGCCTCTCTCTATACTAAGTCGACCAGGTGGCAAAGAAGTCTCTATCGAGCTACACTCCATGAGCAAAAGCTACAACATGACAGGCTGGCGCCTCGGCTTTGTTGCTGGCTCAGCAGCCATTGTTAAAGCATACGCTACAATTAAAGACAACATGGACTCAGGTCAGTTTAAAGCTATCCAAGAAGCAGCCTGTGTAGCTATCGCAGATAAAGGACTAGCAGACTCCATCAAGGCACACTACTACGGCAGACTACAAAAGATGGTAACGGCACTTAATAGCGCCGGCCTTAACGCCACCATCCCAGGCGGAACTTTCTATCTATATGTAGATGCACCAAAAAGCGCCAATGGCGTATCATTCGCCAACGCAGAAGAAGCTTCGCAGCACTTAATCAAAGAGCAGATGATCTCTACCGTCCCATGGGATGATGCAGGGTCATTCTTACGCTTCTCAGCTACATTTGAATCTGCCAACGAAGCAGATGATGATCGCGTAATCGCGGAACTAGCAAAGCGCCTAATTGATGCTAAGCTAGAAATGTAGAATATCTAAATATGGAAATAGTAGACATAGTTATAGCGGGAGTAATTATCCTCTTGGCGGGAATCCTCCAAAGCGCAGTTGGTTTTGGATATGCACTATTTGCGACACCTCTTCTTGTTTTACTTGGCATACCACTGCTTAGCGTTATAGCTATGGTAACGACCTGCACAATGGTTCAAGCAGTAACCGGAAGCTGGAAACTGCGAAGTTCAGTACCATGGCGACTCTCGTTAACCTCTACCGCTATTCGCTCAACAAGCCTACTCATTGGCTTACTTCTTCTACGGAAACTAGTTAAGATGGATGTAAGCCATATCCGGCTGATAATAGGGACTATTCTATGCGTCATAGTCATCGTTCAACTACTGTGGCGACCACACCCAGTTAAGAAACTGCATTGGATATGGGCTGGACTAGCCTTTACCGCCAGTGGCATTCTCGGCGGCATCTCCGGTATGGGTGGTCCGCCTCTCGTGCTATGGGCCATGGCACACGACTGGTCGACAAAGAGAACCAGAGGATTCTTTTTTGCCACATTTGCTACATCCGTACCGATACAGATATTTTTCTTATGTATGATGTTTGATATATCAATTCTAAAAGATGTCGGCATAGGGATTATGTTTATGCCGCTCGTGCTTCTCGGAGCAGTCATTGGACTACCTATTGGCGACCGCATGTCCAAAGCAAGACTTAGATATCTTGCATATACCATACTACTAATTATAGGCATCACTGCCATAACACCATCACTATTGGCATATTTAAAATAGGTGGGACCGCAATGCGTAATTCGTAATTAGTAATTATCTAACCGTGATTACACTCAATCCCAAAGCAACCTGAAAGCAAGCTATGTAACGTCTGCCTCAGCACTTCATACGAGAAGAATCGATGCGCCAACATATAGTTGTGATCCGTTATCTCTTTGGTGAGTTCAGGATTATTAATAATCTCTATAGCATCCTTTACAGTATCAGCACTCACATACCCATCCATCTCGGCCGCTCTAAATCCTTTTGGGCGAATATCATAAGAGTAGATAGAATAGTTATTCACCAATAAAGGTTTCTTATAATAGATAGCCTCTAAGAATGCGTTACCAAACCCCTCAACAACCGATGGATAAGTAACAAAATCACAGGCTTGATACATATCAGCTAATGTATATATTTTTTCTCCATTAGCTGTCATACCACGCTCTACACCAACATTATCACTACACTGAATCAGATCCACATTCATCATCTTTGCATAGTTACAGATACGACCATAATACTCATACCCCTCATCACCTGACGCATGCGAAATAACCAACTTAGCTGGCATATTCAAGCGACTAACAAACTCTATCGCATGATCAATACCTTTACGCTTAACAATTCTTGTCGGCTGTAAAATAAACTTCTCGCCAGGCTTAATACCAAGACTCTCTCTAATATCAGACGCATAATCATCAGCCGGTGCTGGAGGATTAGCATAATCCATTACATTAGGAATAATAGTCGCTGCTACACCGCGTCGACGACTCAACTGATGCTGTTGCGATGAGTTCAAGCAGACATTCTTTATCGACTGCATATGTGGCGGAAACGCCTTATCTAAATAGTCCCAGCAACTATTATTAAGGAACCTTGTACGCTCCCAGAAAAAATCATGATGATGCGCAATCACTGGAATACCTGTCTCTATAGCATATTCAGTTATCGCCAAACCTAACGGGAGATTCAACGGTATTGTTAATGCATTCTCAGGAATCAACATATCTAAATTAAATTTATCAACATACTCACGCAAGCCATCCTTAATAACATGCTTAATCTTTTCGATCTGTAATGTGATTTTTGGATCGCGTGTCTCTTCACCAAAACAGCCATGTGTAGTTTCTAAAACTCCATCATGCTCAAAAAAACATTCAGACAGTAACATCGAACATTCAGGTGGCGTATCCAACATGCCAGCAAGATAAAAACATTCATGACCATCAGCCTCAAGAACCTTAGCCCACTTCCCTGTCTCAAGAGAAACCCCATCTGTACCAGCAAATCGCGTCCCTACAAAACCTATACGCCTCTTTTTCATCATCGTACAACTCCGACTAAATATAATATTCATATAAAATTAACTAGCTCTGATTATAACTCCAGAGAGTATATAAACGCAAGAATAAGAATGTCAGGAGTAAGAAAATGTGCAACAGAGCTTTAAGCTGCAAAACTGCCGTCCCCATTGACCTTGTGTCATTGGAACGCCATCACACACCGACACTAGAGCGCCTCTCGGAGATAGGCGCTTACTGCTCACAAACTCAACAAAACAGTAAAACAGCTTTCCATAGCTGTTTCGGGTCAGCATTGGAATGCCGACCTACTAAACCCACCGCATCCGTCCTTGACACTTTCACCCTCAAAACATACCATGCCCACATGATACCACAATGGATAATTGAGAAAAAACGTGACGGTCACGAACTGTCAGAAGAAGAGATAAAATTTTGGATTGAAGGCTATACAGACGGCTCCATCCCAGACTATCAGATGGCAGCACTTGCTATGGCCATCTACTTTAAAGGCATGGAGCTTCCTGAAATATCAGCTCTTACAGATGCTATGATGCATTCAGGCTCGCTTGTCGACACATCAGGCATTAATCGCTACAAGGCGGACAAACATTCTACTGGCGGCATTGGCGATAAAGTTTCCTTGATTCTTGCACCACTAGTTGCATGTTGTGATATAGCCATACCGATGATCTCTGGGCGCGGACTCGGCATAACCGGCGGCACACTCGATAAGATGGAATCTATTAAAGGTTATCGTACCGATCTAACAATCCCCGAATTTCTAAAAGTTGTAGATGAATGCGGCTGTTCAATTATCGGACAAACGCTTGATCTCGCACCTGCAGATAAAAAACTATACGCACTGCGCGATGTAACGGGCACAGTTCAATCTATCCCACTTATTTCTGCCAGCATTATGTCAAAAAAACTTGCCGAAGGTATGGACGGCCTTGTTCTTGATGTAAAATGGGGTAACGGCGCCTTTATGAAAACAAAAGAAGATGCCGAGGCTTTAGCAAAGGTTATGGTTGGTATAGGCTCATCAATGGGAAGAGACATGACGGCAGTTCTAACAGATATGAATCAGCCATTAGGTCGTACAGCCGGCAACGCCCTAGAAGTTATCGAGACCATTGAAGCATTACAGGGTAACGGTGCAGATGACTTAATGGAGGTCACCCTCACTCTTTCAGCACACATGCTAATACTCGCAGGAAAAGCGGATAATCTCCAATCGGCAATCGCAATTCTACAGGAGCACATTGATACAGGACGTGCCTATGATAAGTTCCTACTTATGATAGAAATGCAGGGTGGCGACATAGAGGTAATACAAAAGCCAGAACTACTTCCAAAAGCTAAGATAGAGCATGAATATCTAGCAACAGCAACTGGATATATAGCAGAAATGAGCGCAGACAAGGTTGGCCGCGCCTGCCTCGAACTTGGTGCTGGCCGCCGAGCAGTGACCGATAAGATTGATTATGCCGTCGGAATATCAGATATTCACAAGATCGGTGATTCTGTCGAAAAAGGAGAACCAATCCTAACTCTACATGCCAATGACCATCAGAAACTAGAGATAGCACTAAAGCATCTTGACCAAGGAATAGTCATCTCTACAGAAAAACCTGTAGCACCGAAACTAATCGGCAAGACAATACGACCTGAACAAGCATAGAAGGAACAATCATGACACTACCATCAGATTTATTAGAGGCAGCTCGCTCAGCAATGAATAATGCGCATGCACCCTATTCAAACTTTAAAGTGGGCGCAGCATTACTAACTGCAGATGGCCAAATATTCTCCGGCTGTAATGTAGAAAATGCATCATTCGGACTAACAATATGCGCTGAAAGAAACGCCATCTTTTCCGCCATCACCGCTGGAGCAAAAGATTTCTCTGACATGGTAATTATCTCCACGGGCTCCGCGCTACCATACCCCTGCGGAGCATGCCGCCAAGTATTAGTAGAATTTTGCACAACGGAATTCAAGATACATGTCGTAGCAGAAAATAACTTAGAGGTTATAGAAGAGTTAACACTTGGGGAGCTCTTACCAAAAAGATTTACCCTCTAGCGTCATCCTTAAACTCAGGAACCGCGTCATCAGGCGAAAAGAATGTAAGATTACGGAGTAGTTCATCCTCATCAAATGGTTTAATGAGATATCCAGACACGCCAAGCGCAAACATACGCTTAATAACATCCCGATTAACATACGCCGTAATTAGAATAACTCGCGTCGTCTTTGGAACCTTCACATGCTCCATAAACCAGATTCCATCTCGTTCAGGCATTTTATAATCTATCAGCGCGAAGTCGTACTCACCAGCTTCAACTGACGGTATTGCATCCTCCGAATTGTTAAACGTTGTAACCTTGTAATCGTTTAACTCAAGCAAAAGCTTTAAAGCATTCGCCAAAGGAACATCATCATCTATAATTGCCACACGCATAAAATACCTACTCCACTTATATCTTTTTGCCATCATATTACTTTAAGATGTAATAATGCAAGGTAATAAACTCAGATCTCTCCAATAATAATCACCATCACTTATAGCAACAAGATTCAGCCCTCACAAAAAGATATCGTATACCTAAAATCATATTCACCAGCAGCAACACAATATTTCTCTAAAGTCTGCGGCCCACAACTCCCAGTCCCTACTCCACGCTGAATACAATCTATACTTAATATTGTCTCTTTTCGAGGAATCAAATCACACGTATGGTAGGCGGCAAAGAGATCATCAGAAGATAAATGACGCGCCGAGAACTCGAATCGAGAATCTGCCACAAAACTAACAGAGAGCTTTTTACTGCTCAGTTCCAGCCAGCGCACATC
>DAOVUR010000109.1 GCA_030632465.1 bacterium
AACAAGAATTCTTTTGCGCTCAAGCATAACAGCAAGAATATAGATCACACCTATATTAGGCTCGTCATCTTCCAACATTTTTCTAAGCAGTGATTCTGCCGTCTCTTTCTTGAGCGGTTCTTCTTTTGCCGGTAACGGAACCTCATCTTCAGCTGGATAAGCTGGAGGAAGTTCAGCAGCAGGTTGTTGAACTTCTCGGGGGAAAGTCGGAGGACGGAGGTCGGAAGTCGGAAGACGGAGATCAGAAGTCGGAAGAAAAAGAAGAGGCGTTGCCTAGCAATGATGCTTGATATTAAAATCTCTGGTGGCTCGGTTCTTGATGGAACAGGTTCTGAGGCAATGCTTACTGATATAGGCATTCGCGGTGAGCGTATTGTTGCTGTTGGAGATCTATCGAAGGTTGACGCTGATTATGAAGTTGATGCATCAGGCAAGGTTGTCTGTCCTGGCTTTATTGATGTGCATTCGCACTCTGATACCTATTTAATTTTGGAGCCTTCTGCTCATAGTAAGCTGTTCCAGGGAGTTACTACTGAGGTGGTGGGTAATTGCGGAGCCTCTGCCGCACCTTTGGCAGGTGAGTATCGCTTGCCTTCTGACTGGCTTGATAAGGAGTATCCCGGTAGCTGGAGTAGTGTTGCCGAATATCGAGAATTACTTGAGGCGGCTAAGCCGGCGCCGAATGTTTTTCTTCTGATAGGTCATAACACTTTACATGCAGGGATTGCTGGTTATGAGCCACGTGCAGCAACGGAATCTGAACTGCAGAAGATGATCTATTCTCTTGAGAAAAGTCTCGATGAAGGAGCGCGTGGGCTCAGTACGGGATTGATTTATGCGCCAGGTATATTTGCGCCGCGAGAAGAGATTGTAGCACTTGCTGAAGTAGTGGCTAAGTATGGTGGTATCTATACTAGTCACATGCGTAGTGAGAGCAAGGAGTTGTTGGCAGCTATTGAGGAGGCTTTGTCGATTGGTCGTGATGCTGGGGTTAGGGTTGAAATTTCACATTTAAAGGCGTCTGGTAAAAACAACTGGGACTTGCTTGATCCTGCTTTGGAGCTTATCAGAAATGCTAGACAGGCTGGACAGGAGGTGGCCGCTGATCGATATCCTTATACTTCCGCCTGCACTGACCTTGATGTTGTTTTTCCTGACTGGGCGGCTGAAGGTGGCCGTGAGGCTGTATTGAAGCGGTTGCGTGATCGTAGTACGGTTGCGCGGTTACGTGAAGATTTGTTGGCGTCACGTTCGGATGACGCTTGGGGTTCGATCACAATTGGTTCGACTAGCCATCCTGACAATACCCGTTTTCGTGGTGTGCCGTTACCGCAGGTTGCTGAAGCACTTGGTATGGATTCGGTGGATGCGATTCTTTATTTAACAGAAAGTGATGACTTAAAAACGGGTGCATTTTTCTCAGGTATGAGTGATGATAATATGTTGAAAGTTTTAAAGGAACCATTTGTGATGTTGGGTAGTGACGGTTCTTTAAGGGCGCCTACAGGTGTTTTGAGTCATGATTACCCACACCCACGCGCGTATGGGACTTTTGCTAAGTTTGTAAAGATGTCGGTTAATGGTGATACTGTTCCGCTACCGGAAGCTGTGAGAAAGATGACATCATTGCCGGCGGCACAATTTAAGCTGGCTGATCGTGGAATTTTGGCCGTGGGGAACTTTGCCGATATTTTGGTTTTTGACCCGCAAGAGGTTAGGGATATTTCATCATTTGGCGATCCGCATAAACTCTCCGAAGGAATTGACGAGGTGATTGTTAATGGAGTGCGAACATTGAGTTACGGTAAGCTTACCGGACAGCGTGCAGGGCAGTTTCTGAAAAGATAAAATATGGCTTGTGTTTTTTAAGTGGTTATGGTTATATGACCATAGTCATAAAGGAGAGTGGTCATGCAAATTGCAGCAGGAGAGTTTAAGACCCATTGTTTGGGAATTATGAATCAGGTGTTTGAAAACCATAGTACATTTATTATAACGAAGCGTGGTAAACCGGTTGCTAAACTTGTTCCCGTGGATGAAGTTGCAAAACCAGTATTTGGTTTTCTAAAGGGGCATGCTCATATTATTGGTGATATAGTTGCGCCTATAGAAGAAAAGTGGGATGCTGATGCATAATAATCAAATGCTTGTTTTGGATACACATGTGTGGATTTGGCTAATGGAAGGTAATCCAAAGCTTAAGCTTTCTGTTCGTAATAAAATTGATAAATGTATTCCGGAAACTAACTTAGGTGTATCTGCTATTTCTGTTTGGGAAGTTGCGATGCTGGAGTCCAAGGGTAGGATTATTTTTAATAAAGAATGTAGTGAATGGGTGAAGATGGCGCTATCAGCACCAGGAATAGGATTAATACCTGTATCACCAGATATTGCTGTTGCTGCAACTCGGCTTCCAGGTGAGATTCATGGAGATCCTGCAGATCGTATAATTGTTGCCACAACACGTTCTTGTGGAGGTATTCTTGTGACGGCCGATAAGGCTATTCTTGATTATGCAGAAACTGGACTTCTACCCGTAATTTCGGCCATATGATTTATTAAAGGAGATATTATGCGTTTTAAGCATTATGGAAAAACATTGCAGTTAAGAATTGAGTCGGCGGCGGATTTGCGGGCTGTGCTTGAGTTGGATGAGTCGTTCTGGGTTGCAACAAGTGCGCCAGTTAGTGTCTTTCGCTGTGATAATGATTTTATTAAGTTAATGGATAGCAATTCTGATGGCAGGATTAATACGCGCGAAATGGAACATGCTATTAGCTGGATGCTTGATAGGCTGGTGGATGATTCGCAAGTTGCAGCATCTACTGATTCTATTCCGCTAAAGGCTATAGGCGATACATCTGCGGAAGGGCGTGAATTAATTGATATAGCCAAGTATATAATGGCATTTAGGGATGAGGTCGTTGAGCGGAGTAGAAATGCCGAAGCGAACGTGATAAAGCTATCTGATGTTCATGGCTTTCTTGAACATCTACGTAAGCAACCAATGAATGGCGATGGTGTTATTACTGTGGGTGCTGCTGGTACGCCGAAAGTTGCGCAGTACATTAAGGATGTAGTCTCTTCTATTGGCGGAACGTTAGATGCGAGTGGGGAGCAGGGTGTAAACGCAGGTGATATAAGTCGTTTCCAAGAGTCTGTTGCTGGATATTTAGATTGGCAGGAGTGTGGGCTTCTGGTTCCTGAAAAATCAACTTCTGATCTATTTCCTTTTGGTGAGGAGACACCAAAGATATATGATATATGTCAATTGCAGGTTGAGAGGGTGGATTTATTCTTTGCGCTTTGCAGGACGATAGATTTTGAGCCGCGTGCGAAATCGTTGTTAGGCTGTTCTGATGCTGAGCTAAAGGAATTTGACTTCACTAAGTCAGAAGATCTTAATAGCTGTTTGGAATGTGCGCCAATTGCTAAGCCAACTGCAGATGGTGTCTTGCCGTTAGACTCCGGCGTGGTTAATCCTCTATTTAGGGGGTGGGTGAAAGATTTCTGTAATATTGTGTTACAACCTGTTTTAGGAGATGTTCCTGAGTTTCTAACTGAAGAGCAGTGGGAACAGGTAAAGAATTCACTAAAACCGTATAGAGATTATCTTAAGAATAAGCCGCAGGCTGGTATTGAAAAACTCGATAATAAGAAGCTGTTGGAGTATAGAGATGGCGTTCTGGCAACAGAGGCTAATAAACTGGTTGATCATGATAAGAAAGTGACGGAGATTCTTAATAAAACTCGCGCTTTAGAAAAGCTACTTCTTTATCATAAGCATCTCATCCGCTTCGCTAATAATTTTGTTAATTTTAGTCAACTTTATGAAGTTGACCAGCGAGCTATGTTTGAGATGGGGTCAGCGGTTATTGATGGGCGTTGGTTTAATCTTGCGCTTAAAGTTGACGACGTGGTAGCGCATGAGAAGATTGCTAGGTCTAGTAATATCTTTGTGCTCTATGTTGAGGTTACAGCGGATGAATCTGATCGCAAGTTTACTGTGGCTATTCCTGCAACATCAGGGACACGTGGTAACTTAAGTGTAGGGAAGCGTGGAATATTTATTGATATTGAGGGTAATGAGTATAATGCGCAGGTGATTAAAATTATTAAAAACCCTATAAGTGTCCGTGAAGGTATTGTTGCGCCATTTGTGCGGCTATGGGGTTTTATTATTGGTAAAATAGAGGGGATGTCTGGCGCATCGGAGAAGGAGTTGCAGAAAAAGACTGATTCATTGTTGAAGGCGCCGTCTACTTCAGGCGGGGTTCCTGGTGGGCCGGCAGCTATATTAGTTGGGCTAAGTGTATCGGCAGCTGCCATAGGTTCGTCATTTGCATTTATAACCAAGACTCTTTCTGATTTATCTCCTCAGCAGGTGCTGTTGGGGCTGTTAGGAGCTATTCTGTTTGTTTCTGCACCAGTTGTGTTGCTGGCTATTATAAAGCTTAATCGGCAAGATCTTAGCTCTTTGCTTGAAGGGTGTGGCTGGGCTGTTAATGCTAGGATGCGATTTGACCGTGTGCAGCGGCGGCAGTTTACAATGAAAAAGAGAATATCGTGGCGGAATAGGTAGTGTTGCGATTGTTGACGCAGGTGGCTTTGTAGGTATGTTACGGCGTAATGCAGTGAAGATTTAGGGTGTTGTTATATCTGGTGGATATATATTATTTTCATTCTATTTCGCATTCTGATTGACGTATGTATAACAATTAGGTAGTACTATTCGCGACATGACAGAAGAATCCAAAAATAATGATAATGTAGAAGAGAAGTCAGAGCCAGCTGGAATGGTTAGCTTAGACTTTGACTTTTCCCCTGATTGGGCACGTAAATCGTCAGCAGAGATAACCTTTAATGAACCTAAAAAGGGTGGTAGATCTTCATCTGATAGCAGACGGCGTCCTTCTTCTAATCGAAATGATCGTCGTCCATCACGTGCGCCTGGTCGCTTAGGTCAGAATAGATCTCCAGATCGTAATCTAGGTGGACCGAATAAGTTTCGTCGCCAAGATTCCAGTGAGCGCCGACCATATATTGAGATGCCTCCAGTGCAGGTGAGATTTTTGCCGGAGCAGAATAAGTTATCTGCTATAGCGCGTAAGATTCATTCAACAAAACGTGCATATCCATTAGCTCAACTTGCAGGGCTTGTATTGTCGTCGCCAGATTCATGTTATTTAAAGATAGAGTCAGGACATGACAAAGAAGCTGTTCCGCTGTATCAGTGTAAGCAGTGTCGTGCTGTAGGGCTTAATCGTGATGAGATGTTGTCGCATGTTGCAGATGAGCATCTGGGTGATTTTTTTGATAAAGAGAGCATTGAGATTGATGCACCTTCCGGTGTTTATGTCTGTGTGGCGAAGTGCGGGTTAAGTGGTATTATCATAGGGCCTCCTAATCATCACAGTTATAATCAGCGTGTTAAAGAGATTCGCGATGCTAAATATCCAAATATGTCAATGGATGACTATCGCCAGAAGATTGTAACAGTAAAAGATGAAGAGACTATTGAAAAGTGGCGAGAAGAGGCGACTCATCAGCTTATCTATCGGTTGAAATCTAAAGAGACAAGCAACGATAAGGCAAAGCCTGCTGAACCGGAAGAGGTTGTAGAAGCTGTCGAGGGTGCTGAATCAGCGGAAGTTGTAGAAGTTGCAGAAGTAGCAGAGGTTGTTGAAAATGATTCGGCAACAATGGATAAGCATGAAGCTGATAAGTACTGTATTAGTGAAATTGCACCAAAGCTTATTGTACGCACAAAAGTAGCTTCATTACCTTTAAGTGTTGCCAAAAAATTGAAAGACCCAGGCTTGGAGTTAGTCTGTCGGGTAGGGTTACGTCGTGAAAATAAATTCCCACGTTCATTACTATTAGCATTAAGGGCTGCTCTTAAGCATATGCAGTTGCATGTATTTAAATTTGGCGTAAACGCGTATTTTGTTACATCTGTTAAGCCAGCACCACTTGATTCTGAATATACTGTTGATGATATTTCGGAAGTGCTTGTGTTCCTTAAAGATAATCAAAGCTGTAGACGCTCTGATCTGATTGCTGGTTTACGTCCTGATTGTGCGGTTGATTCGCCTGAGGCTGAAAAGGTATTTACTCAGTTGCATTGGTTGGTAGAGCGCGGGCATATTATTGAATTCTTTGATGGTAGTTTGGCTGTTTCTGGACAGAGACGTGAAGAGAAGAGAGAGCCGAAGCCAAAATCAAGTGGTAAAGATCCAGTAGAGGGTGGTTCGAAACCTAAAGCTGAAAAGAAGTCTGAACCTAAAAAGAGTAGTGCTGAAGAGAAGAAAACTGAAGATAAAGCAGTGAAGTCTGAAGATTCTACTGCTGCGCCAGATCCTGTTCAGGAACCACAAAAGGCGGATAGTAAACAGGCTACAGAAGAGACCAGTCAGGATTCAGCATAAGATTAGTTTGGAGATTCATGAAAGATAGCATTAAACTTGAATATCCATTTACTAAAGAGCAAGTGTCTGAGTTAAAGGTTGGCATGCGAGTTAGTTTGTCAGGCTGCTTTTTTTCTGCTCGTGACAGATTCCATAAATATCTATTTGAAGGTGGTGAATCACCTGTATCCCTAAAAGATGGTGCCGTTTATCATTGTGGCCCTGTTGTTGTGGAGCG